>JBAWDI010000549.1:0-5808 GCA_049590695.1 Bryobacteraceae bacterium | reverse complement strand
GTCGTGGACCACGCCCCGCAATGGCGGCCCGGTCTTGTCGACGCGCTCGGTGGGCGCGATCCGCGGCACGAGCGACGTCGGCGGCAGGAACATGGTATCTCTCATGCCCAGCGGCAGGAAGATGTTCCGCCGCGCGTAATCGGAGAGCATCTGGCCGCTCAGCCGGTGAACGATTTCGCCCAGCAGGATGAAATTAATGTCGCTGTAGACGAAGCGCACTCCCGGCGGGCCGGCGGGCTTGGTGGTGCAGGCGAGACGGATGCCGGTGTCGTAGCCGGTCCATTCCGGTTTGAGCGGCACGTCGGGCTGGAGACCCGAGAAATGCGTGAACAGGTCGCGCAGCGTGATGTCGCTTTTGCCTCCCTGGAACTCGGGGATGTAGTCGGTGACCTTGTCGTTCAACCGGAACTTGCCCTGCTCGAAGAGCTTCATCAAAGACGGCGTGGTGGCAATGACTTTCGTGAGGGAGGCGCAGTCGAAGATGGTATCGAGAGTCATGGTCTCCGGCTGAGGAACCAGCGCCCGCTTCCCGTAGGCCTTGCGGTAGACGATCTGGCCGTTGTGCCCGACCACCAGAACGGCGCCGGGCAGGCGGTCTTGTGCGATGGCCTGGTTGATCGCTTCATCCAGCGCCGGCGCGCCGGCGAAGGTCTGTGCGGAGAGAGAAGCGGCAGCCAGCGCGGCGCACCACGGAAGCTTCATATGACCAATGATAGCCAAGTAGCGCCGGGCCCACGGGGCACCCCCTTGCCACCGGTGGTTTTGCGTTCTTGGGTTTTTCAGACCCGTGTAACCGATTCTCTCTTTTGTTAGTCTTGAGTTTGTGCGGTCTATGACGATCCCGGCACCGCCCGGCCTCTGCGCCGTCCTGATCGGCTGCGTTCTGCTCGCCGGCTGTGGAGAGAGTGGCCGGGTGGCGGCGGCGCCAGCCGTCGGAAAAGCGGCGCCGGAGAGCACCGCGCCGGGCGACCGCATTACCCTGCCGGCCGGTTCCCCCAAGCTGGACCAGATTCGCGTAGCGCCGGTCTCCATGGGCCGCTTCGTGCTGGCGGAAGTCACCGCTCCCGGCGAGGTGGAGATGAATCCCAGCCATGTCTCGCGCGTGCTGATGCCCGTGACGGGCCGCATTCGCGAGGTCCAGGTGCATTTGGGCGACTCGGTCACCGAAGGCCAGCCGGTGGTCGCCATCGAGAGTCCGGACGCAGCCGCCGCTCTGGCCGCGCAGACGCAGGCGCAGGCCCAGGTCCGGCAGGCTAAGTCGGCTCTGCTCAAGTCCGACCGGGATCTGGCGCGCCTTCGGGAGCTCAACGAACACGGGGCGGTGGCGCTCAAAGAGGTGCAGTCCGCGGAAAACGAGGCCGTGCAGGGGCAGGCCAATCTGGATGAGGCGCAAGCCGGGGCAGACGCCGCCGTGCAGCGCCTCAAGACACTCGGTCTGAAACCCGGGCAACTGGCTTCGGTGGTTTTCGCGCGCGCTCCGATCGGCGGCAAGGTGATGGAGATTGCGGTGGCTCCCGGCGAGTACCGGAACGATACGAGTGCCAGCCTGATGACCATCGCCGACCTGCGCACGGTCTGGATGTCCGCGTTGGTGCCGGAGACCAAGATCCGATACATCGAGGTTGGCGAGGCGGTGCATGCCGAGTTTTCCGCCTACCCTGGAGAGGTCTTTCGCGCCCGCGTCATGCGCATCGCCGACACGGTGGACCCGCAGACCCGCACCATCAAGGTGGATGCCGAGATCCCCAACCCCTCGGGGCGGCTGCGGCCCGCGATGTTCGGCCAGATTCACCACGTCCACGATCCGGTGCCGGAGCCCGCCGTGCCGGTTTCCGCCGTGGTCCAGACGGGCGGCCGGTCGGTGGTCTACGTGGAAGAGAGCCCGGGTGTGTTTCGTGAGCGGACCATTACCACCGGCGAGCGCCAGAACGGCCTGGTGCCCGCCATGAGCGGCCTGGCCGCCGGAGAGCGCATCGTGGTGGACGGCGCGATGCTGCTTCGCACCGAGGCCGCGGCGCCATGATCGAGCGCCTGATCTCCACCGCGCTGCGGCAGCGGTTGCTGGTCATCGTGCTCACCATCGGCGTTGCGGCGCTGGGCTTCTGGGCCTTCCGGCAACTGAAAATCGAAGCCTATCCCGACGTTTCCGACACCCAGGTGGAGCTCGTCACCCAGTTTCCGGGCCACGCCGCCGAAGAGATGGAGCAGCAGGTCAGTATTCCGATCGAGCGCGCCATGAACTCTCTGCCCAACGTCGTGGCACGGCGCTCTCGCAGCATCTACGGCCTCTCCGACGTCGAGTTGACCTTCGCGTATGGCACCGACGACTACTTTGCGCGCCAGGTTGTGCTGGAAAAGCTGCGCGATGTCAACTTGCCCGATGGCGCCGACTGCGAGCTGGCGCCCCTGACCACGCCCGCGGGCGAGCTATACCGCTACGTGGTGGAAGGCCCGGGCCACGATTCCATGGAATTGCGCGAGCTGCAGGACTGGGTGATCACACCCCGCTTCCTCCAGGAGAGCGGTGTCGCCGATGTCCAAACCTTCGGCGGCCTGGTCAAGCAGTATCAGATCGAGGTTGACCCGCTCAAGCTCGAAAAGTACAACATCACCATCTCGCAAATCGCCAGTGCCGTCAGAGCCAACAACCAAAATGCCGGCGGAGCCCTGGTGGACAATGGCCAGCAATCCATGGTAGTACGCGGCGTAGGCCTGGTGGGCTCCGTCGCGGACCTGGAGAACATCGTCCTCAGCGCCAGCAGCGGCGCGCCGGTCTTCATTCGCGATATCGGGAGCGTGAAGATCGGTCCCGCGATCCAGAAGGGCATTTACGGGCTGGATTCGAAGTCCGGAGGAATCGAAGGCATCGTTCTGATGCGCCGGGGCGAGAATCCGAGCGATGTGCTCAAGGGCGTCGGGGATGCGGTCGAGGACCTCAATGCCACGCGTCTTCCGCCCGGCGTTCGCCTGCGTCCCATCTATGACCGCACGGAGCTGGTCGACAGCACCCTCGATACGGTCTCGCACACGCTGCTCGAAGGCCTGACAATCGTCTTCCTGGTGCTGTTCTTCTTCCTGGGCAGCATGCGGGCCGCGGTGCTCACCGCCATCGTGATCCCGCTCTCCCTGCTGTTCGCCTTTCTGTCGATGTACCTTTACGGAATTCATGCCAGCCTGTTGAGCCTGGGGGCGCTTGATCTCGGCATCATCGTGGACGGCACGCTGGTCATGGTGGAATACATCGTGCGCCAGCTCTCCACGGGCAAGGTCGGGAGAGCCAGCGCCTTCGACGTGATCCGTGGTGCGGCAATTGAGATCGAGCGGCCCATTCTGTTCTCCCTGGCGATCCTGATCTGCGCCTATCTGCCCCTGTTCACGCTGGAGCGGGTGGAGCGGCGATTGTTCACTCCCATGGCATTTACGGTGTGCTCCGCGCTGCTGGGCTCGCTGCTGTTCACCACCACGGTGGTTCCCGTGCTGGCCACCTATCTTTTCAAGGACGGGGCGAAGGTCTGGCGGAATCCGGTGCTGGCTTGGATGATCGACCGCTACAGCCGGGACATTAAGCGCGTCGTCGATCACCCCTGGCGCTTTGCGTTGGGCGCCTTCGCCGTCACGGCCGGAGTGCTCGCCGTGGGCGCCCATCTGGGCAGCGAATTCCTGCCGCAGTTGGACGAGGGCGTCATCTGGATCCGGTCCAACCTGCCGGCTGGCACGTCGCTCACCAAGACCGCCGAAATCGCTTCCGACATGCGCCGTCTCATCCACCAGTCCCCCGAGGTGCTTCTGGTCGGCTCGCAAAGCGGCCGGGTGGAAGAGGGCACCGACCCCTTCGGCCCCAATCGCAACGAGTTTCTGATCACGCTGCGGCCCTATTCGGAATGGCCTCGCGGAAAGCTCAAGAAAGATCTGGTGGCCGAGCTTTCCCGGCGCCTTCGCGACCGGATCCCAGGCGCCGATTTCAACTTTACCCAGCCCATCATCGATATGGTGACCGAATCCGTCACCGGTTCTTCGGCCGATCTGGCCGTGATTGTCAGCGGCCCGGACTTGAAAACCCTCCGGCGATACGCGCTTCAGTGCCTGGGCCTCTTGCGCGAGATTCCGGGATCGGCCGACACCAGCATCGAACAGGAGGCGGACCAGGCGCAACTCCGCATCGACGTCGATCGCCAGGCTCTGGCGCGCTATGCCATCAACATCGAGGACGTGCAGGACCTGATCGATATGGCCATCGGGGGCAAGGCCGTGAGCGTGAAGTTCGAAGGCGATCGCCAGTTTGACATCGCCGCGCGCTATGTTCCGGAAGCCCGCGTCGACGCTTCCGCCATCGGCGACATCCTGGTGCACGCGCCGGGAGGCGAACGCGTGCCGCTCTCCCAGTTGGCCGACATTCACGTGGTCGATGGCGCCAGCATGATCGCCCGGCGCGAGAACCGGAGGCAGGTCACGGTGCGCACCAACATCCGGGGGCGCGACCAGGGTAGTTTTGTGGCCGAAGCCCAGCGGGTGATACGGCGCAATGTCCGGTTGCAGAAGGGATACGAATTCGAGTGGGGAGGGCAATTCGAGAATCTCGACCGCGCCCGCCACCGTCTGTATTTCATCATGCCGGTCACCGTCGCCATCATCTTCGCCCTGCTCTTCTGGGCCTTCCACTCGGCCACCTATGCCGGCCTGGCGCTGCTAAACGTGCCTTTTTCGGCCGCGGGCGGGGTGCTGGCGCTTTACCTGCGCGGCATCAATTTGAGTGTTTCGGCGGCCGTCGGCTTCATCTCCCTGTTCGGCGTAGCCGTGATGAGCGGCGTGCTGTACATCTCGCAGATGAACCGGCAGCGACGCCAGAAAGGATTGCCTCTCAAGGAGGCCGTGGTCGAGGGCGCGCGGATCCAATTCCGGCAGATTTTGATCCTGATCGTGGTGGCCATGCTGGGCATGGCACCGGCCGCGCTGGCCACCGGCATCGGTTCGGATATACAGCGTCCGCTGGCCACGGTTGTGCTCGGCGGGTTGTGCTCCACACTGGTGCTGACGCTTTCGGTGATGCCCGCCATGTATTACATCGTGGAACGGCGCCGCGCCGCAGCTTCGAGGCCCGCGGAAAATCTGCCAACCTGAAAAGGGATGCGAACCTGCGCCATCCTGGTTTTTGCCGCCGCTTTGCGGTTATCCGCACAGGATCCCGCGCAGCCGGAGAAATGGAGCCTACATTTTCAGGCCACCTCCATCGGCCAGTATCACGGCGGCTTCAACTCTCCGTACGCGGACGATCTCAGCTTGCAGGGCCATCCCGAAGCCGAGGCTTCGCTCACCTCCACGCTCTACTTCGGATGGCAGTTGGCGCGCAACACGCAAGTCTATTTCGACCCCGAGTTGGCCGGCGGCCGGGGCTTTAGCGGCACCAACGGAATGGCCGACTTCCCCAATGGCGAAATGCCGCGCGTAGAAACGGCCGCTCCCAAACTGTACCTGGCGCGGCTGTATGTGACCCAGGATCTCGGATTCGGCGACGCGCGCGAATTCTTCTCGAGCGACGAAAACCAGCTCGCCGGGAGCCGGCCCATGACCCGCTATTCGGTGACTATCGGCCGGTTTACCGTGACGGACTTCTTCGACAACAACAAGTACACGCACGATCCGCGGACGCAGTTCATGGGCTGGGCCATCATGTACAACGGCGCGTGGGACTACCCGGCCGATACCCACGGCTATACCTGGGGCTGGGTGCACGAATTCCATACGCGGCGCTGGTCGCTGCGGTATGCCAGCGCGGCCATGCCGACCGTCGCCAACGGCCTGCGCTTCGAC
>JBAWDI010000548.1:0-2228 GCA_049590695.1 Bryobacteraceae bacterium | reverse complement strand
GCCTGTTGGGGTGGTCAAGCAGCGGTATGAATTCGTGGTGCAGGTAGAAGGAACGGGCAGCGTCATCCAATGCCTCCACAACAACCCCAACCGACGCTACTTCCGTCGTGTTTCGCCAACTCCGGTGCAAGGCGTCCATCAAGAGAAATCGCCCGAGCCTCTGGCCGCGGCAGGCAGCGCTCACCGCCAGCCTGCCCAGGAGGGTGGCCGGAATCAGCGGGTACCGCGGAAGCCGTTTGCCGATGACGTGCGGGAGAGCGTCGAGCCGGATACTATAAGCGGAAAGGGTGTAGTAGCCGAGAATGGACCCGTGGACGTCAACCAGGACGAATGGTGCGGCGATTTTCCGCCTTGCGTCCTGGCCGGCCTGGTGGTGAAAGTACTCATCGAGTTCCAGAACGCCCGAGCGAAAGGCGGCCCGGTCGTGAGAGGGGCTGAGCGGCTCTATCCGATATTCGGATTCAAGTGGCACGCGTCACCGCATGGCCATCTTTTCGCGGTACTCCCGGGCGGCGCGCCGCAATATTGGACCTGGGGCGGGCGGTTTCAAAATGGCGGCCGCGAAAGCCTCCGTTTCGCGCGCCGTCAACACCAGCATGGCCCGGTTCTCAATCGCCCGCTCCGCGGCGGCTTCGGCGCTGTGGAGGACAAAATCTGTCATGGTACGGCCCTCCAAATCCGCCGCGCGCTGAATGAGCAGCTTTTGTTCCTCGTTCAGACGGGCATCAAACCGGTACGTTTTCGCCGGGGCTACCCGGCGTGACTGCCTCCGACCTGCCTGTCCGGTCTGTGGCATGGTTCTTCCCAGCCTCTCCCATTGAGTGTACGGTAAATATCCGTACCCGTCGAATTGTATCTTCCTGGTGGCACCACGCACGCCCGCGCGCCGGGAGCTCTCCCGCATTGCCGCCCGCGGTGCGCAAGCGGTGCCGGCGCTGCAAGGTGGTTGGTGTGTGAAATCAACCGGCCCCACTTGACCCGCTGGTTCCATATATGGGAACTTGGGGTGTGAGAATCGTCAGCAAACGACGGATTCGGGAATTCGGGACGCGCTTCCCGAAGGCGGCCGAGCCGCTCAAGCACTGGGCAAACGCTGTCCAGGCTGCGGCGTGGAAGAACCCCGGTGCGCTGAAAGCAGATTTCGGTTCCGCCGACTTCGTGGGCGATCTGACGGTGTTCAATGTGGGCGGGAACAAGTATCGGTTGATCGCGTTCGTTCATTACCTACGCCAGATCGTCTACATAAAGCACATTCTCACGCACGAGGAGTACAACGAGGGGGAATGGAAGCTATGAGCACCACGATTGAAGACCTCGACCTGAAACGGTATGGGCGACTTCTGGCCCGAGCGGTTCCGAAGGTCATCAAGACGGAGGAGGAGAACGAACGCGCTCTCGCCATTGTCGAATCCCTGCTGGAGAAGGGCGAAGGGAACATGACGGTGGAGGAGGACGCGCTCCTCGAACTCCTTACAGACCTGATTCACGATTTCGAGGAGAAGGCGTACCCCATACCGAGGTCCGAGCCGCACAGGATGGTTGCGTTTCTGCTGGAACAACGCGGGCTAGCCCCCAAAGATCTTTGGCCCGTAGTCGGCTCCAAGAGCCGGGTGTCGGAGATCCTTGGCGGAAAACGGCCCATGACGAAGGAGCAGGCAAAGAAAATCGCTGAGTTCTTCCATGTCGGCGTGGATTTGTTTATTTGAGTCGGGTCCGCTCTCCTTCAAACTAGCCGCCCGCCTAGTGTCTGAGGGTCGCGAGAGATCAAGACCGGGGCACAACCCCCGATACCGCCGTGGGCAATGGCGAGCAATGCCGCACGGCATTGCTGGTATTTACGGCAGCGGCGGCAACGAGGAATCTGTCACTTGCAGATCCTATTGATGCATCGAGGGTTCGAATCCCGCTCTCCGCCAAGTCCACCAATCTGACCATGGTACAATGACCATGGTATGCAAAGACAGATTGCCGCGGGCGAGTTTAAGGCGAAATGCCTGCACCTGCTCGATGAAGTCCGCCAGAGCCGCAAGGAAATCGTGATCACCAAGCGTGGCCGGGCGGTGGCGCGGCTCCTGCCGGCGGATGAGGAGCTTCCCCCGATTTTCGGCCGGATGCGGGGCTCCGCTGAAATCCTGGGCGATATCGTTGCGCCCGTCGGCGAGAAGTGGAACGTGGATGAGTAGGCCAGGGCCGGCGCCTCTGCTTCTGGACACGCACTACTGGATATG
>JBAWDI010000547.1:0-6222 GCA_049590695.1 Bryobacteraceae bacterium | reverse complement strand
ATTCCCGGTGTTCAGCGTTCCGGGCGTTTCCAACCTGACCGTGAACGGCGCTACGAATGAGACGATCCTCGGCGGCTATTTCCGTCTCTGGCTCACGCAGGAGGGAATGCTGACCGGCAAAGATTCGGCCGACGCTTCCTCCGTATACTTCCGGGCCAATAACGGTCAACTGATCATTGACACGGCCAAAGCCTTCTGGGCCGGCCTTCTCCCGGGGGCCAGTATGAACATCAATTTCTATCCTCAACAGGACAGCGACCCGCTGTTCTCTCCGGTGGCCGCGGGCGTCGCGCAGATCGATGAGCAGATGGCGGTCGCCGCCGTACGGGGACGCCTCGGCGATAGTGAACAGTCTTTAACCACCGCGTATGGCCCCGAGCTCGCCCTCACACGTTCGATTCTATTTAACTACCCGGCCAGCCAGACTCCGGCGCCCGCTGCTCCGGCAGGTAAGCTCGACGTCACCACCCTTCCGATCGCCATCACGGGTTCCGCTTCGCCGGTAAGCATCGGAGGCCTGGGAACTGTCGTGATTGCCATCGATCCATTCGTCATGGAGTACGCGGATGGAATGCCGGCCGCAGACGTCGGTTGGGGCCAATTGACGGCAGGCGGCATCATCCAGATCACGCGCTTGTACAACCTTGCTCTCGATCTGGAGTACCGCACGCCCTATCTGGCCGCCGTGCAGAGTTCCAATCTGGCCTCCCACATCGTGCGCTCTCTGGTTCAGGCAGCCACCGGGAATGCGATGACCGGCGCACTGGCAAGCCCGTCGACCAAGGTGATCGTGTTGATGGCTGCGAACACGAATATCACCGGACTCGCCGGCCTGTTCCATCTCGACTGGATTCTGCCGGGTTACCTGCCGGACACCGCTGCTCCGGGCGGCGCCCTCGTTTTTGAGCTCCGCCAGTCGCAGAGCACGGGGGAGTACCTCGTCCGGACCTCTTACGTCACTCAGACTATGGACCAACTGCGCAATCGAACCAGCCTGACGCTGACTGCGCCACCTGCGACCGGCCCAGTGTTCATCCCCGGCTGCAGTGTTCGCAATGCCACGTTCGACTGCTCTCTCGCGGGTTTCGTGAGAGACGCCAGGCGCGCCATCGATTCCGGGTCTGTCGACCTGATGAACTAATTGTGAGAGCAAACCGGGCGCGCGGCAAGGAAGCCCGCCTATCTCTCACCCACCACGACCACTCGGTACGTGTAACCCTGCTCGGTGAGGAACAACTTGCGGTGGTGGGCGAACTCCTCTTCGCGAGTATCGCGCGAGACCAGCGTGAAGAAGTGCGCCGCACGGCCATCGCTCTTGGGCCGCAGGATGCGTCCGAGCCGTTGTGCTTCCTCCTGCCGGGACCCGAAGGCGCCCGAGACCTGAATCAACACGTCGGCGTCTGGCAGGTCGATGGCGAAGTTCCCCACCTTGGAGAGCACATCGTTCGCAGTCATGCCATCGAGTGCGAGTTTCAGAGTGGGGACCTCTTCTTCGTCGACGTGGTAGTTCATGGTCTCTTGAGACAGTTTACCCGGTCCGCTTCCACGCTGCGCATCGCAGCTCAATGCGTCGGACTTTGGAGAAGGTTCGCCCTTCCATCAGCTTGGCGGCGTCGCCCGGCGGCGTGGATCGGAGAGGCTATTTGAGAGAGCACGAAAGAACTCAACCGGCGTCGCGATTCGAAGGCCGGTTCGCCGCGCCACGGCCGGCGTGAAATGTTTGGTGTTGTGCGTGATGAACCAATCGGGACGGCTCGCAATCGCGGAGAGCAGCACCGGAACATCCGCCGCATGACGAATCGGATGGCGTCCAGCCATCACCTCGGCTTCACCCGGAAACGGCACCATCTCCGGCTTCATCGAATCGATCAAATGGACATAGCTGTCCAACACCCGGTTCACGTCGCCGGATTCCATCCCGCCCAAGCGGAGCAGAAGATTCTCTTCGACCTCCTCGCGCACGGCTTCGGCGAGAACCAGCCGGCATATTCGAGCTGCGCATAAGGAGAGAACGGCTTTATCCAACCCCCACGCTGAAACGATGCCAGAGGTCAAGACGTTGGAGTCGAGGAATACCCGAATGCGTTCCCCCCGATTCAATGACGCTTGCCCCGCCGCGTTCCGCGTTCGCGCCGCGCAAGTTCAGGATAGCGGCGAACGAAGACGCTTTGCCGTGCCTCGGGCAAGGTTTCCAGCAAATCCGCGGGGGAGAGTTGCCGGTGCGCCAACACGGACGCGATGGATTCACATAGAATCCGAAAGCGGTTCTGTTCGGGGATCAGCATCAGACCTTCCCCGATCCGCAGCACGGCGACGGGAGCGCCGGTCGCCAGGCCCAGTTCATCGCGATACTGCTTGGGGATTGTGAGTTGCCCCTTTTCACCGATCCGCGTGTGGGACACGTACTCGACTTGAGGCTGGCTGCTCGACATGGTAAGAATATCCTACCATAACTTGTGACTGCCTGCCGGCTCGAATTCGCGCGGGGGCGAACACGGCGCCGGGAAATTCCGGGAATGTCGTCCCCCCGTCGACACAGAACCCAAAGGCCGGTGGTTCAAATCCCCCCCGCAACCAACCTTTTCGCTTGGTTGCCGGGTTCCCGACTTCTTCTTTGAGAAGCTATCCAAACCAACAACGGGCGACTGCAACGGCCGCTCAAATCCTTGAAAACCCCGTTTCCGTGCCGGTCCCTTCCACCCCGCCCCCGGCCCCCACCCCCCCGGCCCCTGTCGTTTTTCGGTGACAATGAGGCATGAGACTTTTTTGGCCCGCTCTGATCCTGGCGCCAGCCTTGTGGAGCCAGAGCGTGCCGCCTTATAAGAATCCCGACGCCCCGCTCGAGAAGCGCGTCGAGGACCTGCTCTCCCGCATGACCCTGGAAGAGAAGGTCTCCCAACTGATGAATGCGGCGCCCGCCATCGAGCGGCTGGACGTGCCCGCCTATAACTGGTGGAACGAGTGTCTGCATGGCGTGGCGCGCGCCGGACGCGCTACCGTCTTCCCGGAGCCGATCGGCCTGGCCGCCACCTGGGACGCGGACCTGATCTTCCGCACGGCCACCGCCATTTCCGACGAAGCCCGCGCCAAGCATAATGAGTTCCTGCGGCGCGGGAAGCGCAACATTTACCAGGGCCTCACGTTTTGGACGCCCAACATCAACCTGGTCCGCGACCCCCGTTGGGGACGCGGCATGGAAACTTACGGCGAGGACCCTTACCTCACCGGGCGGATGGCGGTTCAGTTCATCAAGGGATTGCAGGGCGACAACCCGAAGTACCTCAAAGTGGTCGCCACCGCCAAGCACTTTGCGGTTCACAGCGGGCCCGAGCCGGTGCGGCATTCCTTCGACGCCCGCGTGGACGACGCCGACCTGCGCGAAACGTATCTGCCGCAGTTCGAGGCGGCCGTCCGGGAGGGCGGGGCATTTTCGGTGATGTGCGCCTACAACCGCGTGAATGGCGAACCGGCGTGCGCCAGCCCGCGGCTGCTGGGCGAGATTCTGCGAGGCGAATGGGGCTTCCCGGGCTACGTGGTCTCGGATTGCGGCGCCGTGGGCGACATCTACCAGGGCCACAAGGTGGCCGCCACCCTGGAGGAGGCGGCCGCGCGCGCCCTCAAAGCGGGCACCGATCTGGATTGCGGCACGGAGTACTCGGCGCTGGTTCCGGCGGTCCGCCAGAAACTCGTTACCGAAGCGGAAATCGATACGTCGCTGCGCCGGCTGCTCACCGCGCGTTTCCGGCTGGGCATGTTCGACCCGCCGGAGAGGGTTCCCTATGCGCAAATCCCGTACTCCGTCAACGACAGCCAGGAGCACCGCGCGCTGGCGCTTGAAGCCGCGCGGAAATCCATCGTGCTGCTGAAGAACGAAAAGGGCATGCTGCCTCTGCGCAAGGGGCTGAAGACGATTGCCGTCATCGGGCCGGACGCCGACAACCTCGACGTGCTGTTGGGAAACTACAACGGCTATCCCACGGCGCCGGTGACGCCGCTCGAAGGAATCCGCCGCAAAACCGGGCCGCGCACGCAGGTGCTCTACGCGCAAGCGAGCGACCTGGCGGAGAACATGCCGACGCCTGAAACCGTGCCCTCTTCGGCGCTCTTCACCTCGGATGGAGCGGACCGCAAGAACGGGCTCCAGGCGGAATACTTCAACACCGCCAATTTCAACGGCCGCGCCTACCAGGCTCCGGGCAAGCCCCCGGGAGAAATTCCGGCCAATCCCCAGCCGCTGTTCACGCGCATCGATGCGCAAATTGCCTTCCGGTGGTGGGACGGCGCGCCCCGCGCCGATATGAACGACGATAACTTCGGCGTGCGTTGGACCGGATTCCTGGCGCCGCCGGTGACCGGCAAGTACCAGCTTGGCGCCATTGGCATGAACGCCTACGAAATCTCGCTCGACGGCAAGCCGCTGGTGAGTGCCAACAACATCCACGAATCGAACTACCGGTACGCGGACGTGGAGTTGCAGGCCGGGAAGCTGTACCCCATCCGCGTGGAATTCCACGAAATGGTGAACGATGCCGACATGCGCCTGGTGTGGGCGCCGCCGGGCGGGAAGCTCGAAGATGCGGCCATGGAGGCGGCCGGGAAGGCTGACGCCATCGTGCTGTGCCTGGGGCTATCGCCGCGCCTCGAAGGCGAAGAGCAGAAGGTGCCCGTTCCCGGTTTTGCGGGAGGCGACCGCGTCGACCTCGGGCTTCCGCGCACGCAGGAGGAACTGCTGCGGAAGATTGCCGTCCTCGATAAGCCGATGGTGCTGGTGCTTCTGAATGGGAGCGCGCTGGCGGTGGAGTGGGCGCGCGATCGCTTCCCCGCCATCGTCGAGGCGTGGTACCCGGGCCAGGCCGGAGGAACCGCCATCGCGGATGTTTTGTTCGGCGATTACAACCCGGCCGGCAGGTTGCCGGTCACGTTTTACAAGTCCGCCGATCAACTGCCGCCGTTTGAGGACTACGACATGAGAGGCCGCACCTACCGGTACTTCCAGGGCGAGCCTTTGTACCCCTTCGGATTTGGACTGAGCTACACCCGGTTCACTTACCGGCTTCTCACCGTGCCAAAAACAGCGTCGGCGAAGCGGGAGGTGAGAATCCAGGTGGAAGTGCAAAACGCCGGGAAGCTGGCCGGCGAGGAAGTGGTCCAGCTCTACTTGAAGCGCCGCGGGGAGCGGGGCACGGTGCCCATCCGCTCGCTCGAAGGGTTCGAGCGAGTCGCACTCCGGCCGGGTGAGAAGAAATTCGTGGAATTCATCCTGGCGCCGCGCCAGCTCTCGCCGCCGGGAGATGTCGAGATCGCGGTGGGAGGCAAGCAGCCCGGCTATCGTGGAGCGGCGGATGCCTCCACCACGCAAGTACTCACGGCGAATTTGACGATCACGCCGTGAGCGGAGAGAGTATGACAACGATGAAACCGCGTTCCGGCCGCCTGGCGGCCGCTTTCTCGATCTCGATTGCCTGCCTGTTGCCTCTTTCGCCGCAGACGGCGCCGCCACACGCGCTGACGGTGCCGCTGAAGTGCGCCAGTGGCGATTGCTCCCTGCTTCACGGTGCGCCGCAGACGGCGGGGATGCGGAGCGGGTTCGTCCGGCTGAAGCCGGGCGACTCGGTCGGCTGGCACACCACCGGGCAGAACGAAGAGTCGCTGGTGATCCTGCGCGGGCAGGGTGAAGCCCTGATCGAAGGCGAGCCCGGGCGATCCTTCACGGCGCCGGGGTTTGTGTACGTCCCTCCGGCCACGCGCCACAACGTCAAGAATACGGGCGGCGAGGTGTTGGAATACGTGTACGTGGTGGCGCCGGCGGGCAGATAATGAACATCGCTATTTCGGGCGCTTCCGGCTTCATCGGGCGGCATCTGGTGAAGAGTCTCGCCCAAGCCGGCCATTCGCCGTGCGTGCTGAGCCGCCACGCGCCTCCGGTGGAGAGCGATGTCGTCATCCACCTGGCCGGTGAACCCCTGGCGCAGCGCTGGACGTCCGAGGCCAAGCGGCGCATTCGCGAGAGCCGCGTGATGGGGACGCGCAAATTGGTGGAGGCGCTGGGCGGGCTTTCGCGGAGGCCGGAAGCTCTGATCTGCGCCTCGGCCATCGGGTACTACGGCTCGCGAGGCGACGACATTCTCACGGAATCTTCCGCGCCTGGAGCCGGCTTCCTGCCGGAAGTGTGCGTGGCGTGGGAGCGAGAGGCGCAGGCCGCGGAGGCGTTCGGCATACGGG
>JBAWDI010000546.1:0-2908 GCA_049590695.1 Bryobacteraceae bacterium | reverse complement strand
GTCCGCGGCCGGCCCCCTGGCCGGCTTCTCGCGCCAGAGCACGCCGTGTCAACGTGTATCGAGAAAGGCCGACGAGGGCGTCGGCCGCGGACCAGGGGGTCCGCCCCACTGGCAGCAGTACATCCGCGGGCTTTTCAGCGGCGGGACTTTCTGCACCGAGGCCCAAGTAATATTCCGGGACCTGGGCGTCCGGCACGTCTACTCTAATGTGCCCCTGCCACCCTTTGTGACCCTCCGCAACGTCTGGAAGAGCCAACAGCACACGCTCATCGACCTCGGCGAGGACGTTTTCACGGTGGGCCGGCCGCACCCCATGATCGATTACTCGTTGCGGAACCGGCGCATCGTGGAGGAAGCGCGGGACCCCGAAACGGCCCTCATTCTGCTTGACGTGGTGCTGGGCTACGGAGCCAACATGGACCCGGCCGGCGAGCTTGCACCTGTTATCCGGGAAGCGCAGGCCAAACGCCCCCTCGTCTTTGCCTGCTCGGTGACCGGCACACCGCGCGATCCGCAGAACCGGACCAAGGTGGTGGAGGGCCTCGAAGCCGCGGGCGCGCGCGTGTTTCCAAGCAACGCCGCAGCCTCAAAGTTCGCGGCGCAGGTAGCCAGGAGCCTGGAGAAAAGCTGATGGCCATCCGCGAGCTGTTCGAATCCGAACTGAAGGTGGTCAACATCGGGCTCGCCTCGTTCAAGGAAAGCCTCGACCATTGCGGAGTGCAAGCGGTCCAGGTGGATTGGCGGCCACCCATGCAGGTTGACGCCACCGTGGAGGCGGCCGCTTCGGCCATCGACAGGGCCAACCAGAAAGCCGTGAAGATCATTCTCAGCGGCAGGCCTTTCCTGGTGGGGATGGCCAAAGCGCTCGACGTGGTCCCAGGGATGAGGAAGAACGTCATCCTGCATGCCGGCCCCCCGGTGGCCTGGGAGCGCATGTGCGGCCCCATGCGTGGGGGCGTCATCGGCGCTCTACTCTATGAAGGCATGGCGAAGACCGCGCGTGAGGCGCAGGCGCTGGCCGCATCGGGCGCCATCGAGTACTCGCCCTGCCATCAGCACGCGGCGGTTGGTCCCATGGCCGGCATTGTGTCGCCCTCCATGCCGGTCTTCATCGTCCGAAATGAAGAATACGGCAACACCGCCTACGCCACCATGAACGAAGGCCTCGGCAAGGTGCTGCGCTATGGGGCGTACGGCCCGGCTATCAGGGAACGGCTCAAGTGGATGGAAGAGACCCTCTACCCGGCGCTTCAAAAGGCGATTGCGAAGCTGGGAGGGGTGGACCTGAAGAACATCATCGCCCAGGCCCTGCACATGGGTGACGAGGTCCACAACCGCAACCGCGCGACCACCTCGCTGCTCTTCCGGTTGCTGGCCCCGGCAATCGTCCGGACGGCGCCGGATGCGGAGCGGGCCGCCAGGGTCCTGGAGTTCATCAACGGCAATGACCACTTCTTCCTCAACCTCTCGATGGCCGCGTCGAAAGCCACGCTGGATGCCGCGCGCGACACGCCGCCGAGCAGCGTGGTGGTGGCCATGGCGCGCAATGGGACGGATTTCGGAATTCAGCTCGCCGGCACCGGCGGGAAGTGGTTCACCGGACCTGCGCCTGTGCCGGACGCGCTTTACTTCCCCGGCTTCAGCAAAAAAGACGCCAACCCCGACATCGGCGACAGCGCCATCACCGAAACCAACGGCCTGGGAGGCTTCGCCATCGCGGCCTCGCCGGCCATCGTGCAGTTCGTGGGCGGCGCGGCCTCCGATGCCCTGCGCTACACGCGGCGGATGTACGAGATCACCGCCGCCGAGAACAACGTCTACCAGATTCCCGCCCTCGATTTCCGCGGGACGCCGACCGGCATCGATGTCCGAAAAGTGATCGCGAAGAACATTCTGCCGGTCATCGATACTGGCGTGGCTCACAAGAAACCCGGCGTCGGACAAGTGGGGGCCGGTATTCTCAGCGCACCCGCCAAGCCGTTTGAAGAGGCTCTAATTGGGCTTGCCAAGGCCCTCAAGAAGAAGGAGAGATCATGAAGACCGACAAGAAGACAGCGGATTTCCTGAAGTACATGTCGAAGGTGAAGCTCTACGACCTCACCCAGCCCCTGAGCGTGCACACCCCGCCCTGGCCGAGCTACATGCCGCTCTCCGTGCAGTATTTCAAACGCATCGCCGGCGCGCACATGGGACAGGGCGCCAACGGCCAGATCATCACCACCAGCAACCACGTGGGCACCCACATGGATGGCGAAATCCATTTCCACTCGGCCGGCCGCCCCATCGGCCAAGTGCCCATGGAGGAATGGATCGGCCCCGGCGTGGTGGTGGATATCTCCGATGAGGTGGACGATTACGACCTCTACTCGCCCGAGATGCTCATGCGCCAGGCGGATATCCGCGAGGGCGACATCCTCATCATCAATACCGGCTTTCACCGCTACGCGTGGAATCAGCCCCAGTGCGACGAAGTGCGCTACTTCTGCAAACATCCCGGTCCCGACCCCCACTTCCACGAGTGGTGTCTCGACATGAAATTCAAGTGGCTGGGCCTGGACTGCGGCAGCGCCGACCACCCCATGAACACCATCATCCGCAACTGGCACCCCAAGCTCTTCGCCGCAGCGGAAGAGAAGCTGATGGAGCGCTACCACAAGCGCTGGGATGAAATGTTCCCGCAGGAGATCTACTACCAGGTGATGCACATCAAGCTCTTCCCCAAGAGGATGGTCCACGCGGAAAACGTGGCGGGCTCGATCGACCAGCTCGGCAACCAGCGGTGCTGGATCGGAGCCTTCCCGCTCAACGGCATTGAGCTGGAATCGGCCATGTGCCGCATCGTGGCCTGGAGGCCTCTCTGAGAAGCTGTGAAGAAATCGCCCGCAAGCGGGCAATGGGCAAGCTAAAG
>JBAWDI010000545.1:0-2080 GCA_049590695.1 Bryobacteraceae bacterium | reverse complement strand
TGGTGGATGCTGGCCCTGCTGGCGGTGGCGGCGCTCACGGTGAATCTTTCGGGAGATATCCGCACGCCGGGCGAATTCGCGCTCGGTTATGCCATGGCCGCCATCTGGGCGGGGTGCGCCGTGCTGTTCTGCCTGTTGTTCGCGCGCAAGAACTACCTGGCCTATGCGCTGGTGTTGTGGGCCATGGCGCTGCGGCCGGCGATGACGGAGTTGTTCGGCACCGGGAATCCGGCGCTGGAGCGGCAGGGGTGGATAGTGGCGGGCGTGCTGGCGGTGACGGTGGTATGGGCGGTGGCGCCGGCGCTGCGGCGGAAGGCGAGCGCGTGACACCGGCTGAAACTCCGGGGGCCAGCGACCACCGCGCCGCGCTGCTGGTGGGCTACCTAGGCTGGACGCTCGACGCGTTCGACTTCTTCCTGGTGGTCTTCTGCCTGACCGCAATCGGGCGCGAGTTTCATAAGTCCGACGCGGCCATGGCTCTGGCGATTACCGCCACGCTGGTCTTCCGTCCCGTGGGCGCCTTTTTCTTCGGCCTGCTGGCCGACCGTTATGGGCGCCGCGTGCCACTGATGTTCGACCTGGTTTTTTACTCGGTAATGGAAGTGCTTTCGGGCCTGGCGCCCAATTACACAGTGTTCATGCTGCTGCGGGCGCTGTTTGGGATCGGCATGGGCGGCGAATGGGGTGTGGGCGCGTCGCTGGCCATGGAGAAGGTGCCGGCAAGGCTGCGCGGGTTGCTCTCGGGGTTCCTCCAGCAGGGCTATGCCATGGGTTACCTGCTGGCGGCCGTATGCTATTTCTTCGTTTTCCCTCGCGTGGGCTGGCGGCCCTTGTTCTTCCTGGGCGGGTTGCCGGCGCTGCTGGCGTTGTTCGTGTTCACGCACGTGAAAGAGTCAGAAGTGTGGAAGAAGACCCGCCACGAAAGCTGGGGCCAGTTGGGCCGGGCCATTCTGTCGAACTGGAAAATGGGTCTCTACATGGCCGTGCTCATGGCGGCGATGAACCTGGCATCGCACGGCACGCAGGACATGTACCCGACTTTTCTGGAAAGGCAATGGGGATTTCACGTGGCTGGGCGCGCCGGCTTGACGGCGTTTTCCATGGTGGGCGCGATTATGGGCGGGACGCTTTTCGGATTTCTCTCGGACCGGATCGGGCGGCGCCGCTCGATGGTGATGGCGCTGCTGGCGGCGGTGCTGGCGATTCCCATGTGGGCCTTCTCGCCATCGGTGACACTGTTGGTGGCCGGGGCGTTCGTGATGCAGTTCATGGTGCAGGGCGCCTGGGGCGTGGTGCCGGCGCACCTTTCCGAACTGTCTCCGGACTCGGTGCGGGGATTCCTGCCGGGGTTCGGTTACCAGTGCGGCGTGCTGCTGGCCAGCTCAGTGGCTTACATCGAGGCGGTATTCGCGCGCCGCACCAGCTACGCGGTGGCCATGGCGGTAACGGCCGCCACGGTGTTTCTGATGGCGGCGATTGCCACGGCGCTGGGGCCGGAGCGGCGGGCGGCGAAGTTTGGCTAGTATGCCGCACACTAGCGAGGAGATTCGCGCGGCGATAGCGGCATTTGTTAAGAGCGCGAAACAGCCGGCGCTGCTGGAACCGGGCGAGGAACTGCTTCCGATCACGGAAGATAATTTCGCGCTCGATCTCCGGGGCGGGCGTCTGACGTTGCAGGCCTGGGACCGCACGCGCAACCTGACGCGGCGCGTCACGGCAATCGAGGCGGGGACGAGCGCGCGGATGGAAATCACCGTGGAGCGATTCCCTCGGCGCGAAGGGCAGATCTTCCTGCTCGACCTGGCCCGGCGCGCCGGAGCCGACCTGGGCCGGCGCAGCGGCCGCCTGGTATTCCGCGAGCGGTTCCGCCTGTTTCTGCGCCACCAGTTCCCGGAGTGGAAGGTAGCGGAATTGAGCGCCGAGGCGAACCTGGAATTCAGCCTCTCGCCGGCGTTTCCACGCGCCTTTCTGCGCCACGGGCAGCACGGCTGGGCGGCCATTGCCTGCCCGCCAGAAAGCGACGCGGCGGCGGTGGTTTCGTTCGGCCTGATCTGGCTCACGTACCTGCGCGGGAGGGAAC
>JBAWDI010000544.1:0-2607 GCA_049590695.1 Bryobacteraceae bacterium | reverse complement strand
GTCTTGGAGAAGGGCAGAATCCCACGCTGCATCCAATTGCCGATCGTGCGCGCGCTGACTTGGAGGTGTTGCGCCACCTGTGCTCTCGTCCGCCACTGCTTCTCCGTCGCCACGGCTTCGACTGCTGTATTTTCAGGCATGCGAATATGTTTGGCAACAATTCGCGCTGCGCTGCGATGCCGCTGCCACTATGGCCCGCTGCCTCCCGGGGAAGGTAATGCCGCGCCACGCCGGCCCGTTATGGCATGCATTTTCCAGGCCGGTATTGCCATCAAAGGCGAATTCCAGCCGGAAGTCGTTGCTGCCAGGGGGCCAACTTCGGATCGTTACATCGAGATCCTGCGGAGCGGCCCCAATCTGAAGGACCACTTCCGCCGCCTCACCATCGAGGAGCAGATGGAGATGGTTCGCACCTTCAACCCGACGGATCTCCTCCAGTGTGCGGAAAAGATCATGCAAGCCAAGCTCGACGAAGGGCGCGGCTCGAAGGGGCAGGCCAAGCAGTCACGAAAACAAAGTCGAGAATGACACGAAAACAAAGAGGACGTTGACACGAAAACAAAGCTGAAGTAAACTAAAAAACATAGTTTATGGAGAACGATTTACGAACAAAACTCGCGGACACGCTGGAGAAGGCGACGAAAGCTGCACGCAGCCAGGTGGTGAAGACCTCCTGGCTTGTGCGTGCGGACAGGGAACTATTGGTCGAAAGAGGGTACCTTCAGGAGATTGTTAAGGGATGGTACATACTGGGGCGGCCAGTCGACAAACCCGGCGACAGCACAGCTTGGTATGCGGTCTTCTGGAGCTTTCTCTCCGTGTATCTGGAGGAGCGGTTTGGTTCTGATTATTGCCTTTCCGCTGGCTCATCTCTCGATTTGCATGTCGGCGCAAACATTGTTCCTCAGCAAGTCGTTGCCATGACGGCAAAGGGGGGAGTGATGTCACTCAATCTTCCGCACCAGACATCCTTGTTGGTGTATCAGGACGGGAAGAATATACCCGCCTCGGTCGAAACTGTTCGCGGGGTTCGCGTCATGCCGCTCATTTTGGCGATTTGCCGCATTCCGCCGGTCTTCTTTGAAAAAGAGCCGTTGAATGCCGAGATTGCATTACGCGCAGTTAAATCGGTTGATGATCTGATACGGCTCATACTTGATATGAACTCTCCCGCTCTGGCCGGGAGGCTGGCGGGCGCGTACCAGTTTCTTGGAGATAAGGGGAGGGCTGATCAAATCATTAACGCTTCTCAGACGGCGGGTATTGATTGCCATCCGAAGAACCCCTTTTTTATGGCCTCTCCGATTCTAGCTGAGAACATTCGTTTAATGTCTCCTTATGCCGGTCGTATTGAGGCTCTTTTCAAGACGGCCCGGGGCCCTTTGCTCGAAGTCTTCAAGGACATGCCGCCGACGCCGATTTCCGAACCTGAAGCATATCTCAATCAGGTCGAGTCTGTTTACGAACATGATGCTTACAATTCACTCTCCATAGAAGGTTATCAAGTCACGCCTGAATTGATTGCGAAAATCCGCATGGGAGTATGGAATCCCGACGGTGATCCCCAAGACCGCCAACAGGTGGCTGCGATGGCGGCCAAGGGTTACTTGCTCGCGTTTCGCGCGGTTCAGAAAAGTGTGGAGCGGGTGTTGGACGGCGAAAATGCCGGCCAGGTGGTTCGACAGGATTACCAACCATGGTATCGAGCTCTATTCAGCGAATCAGTCCGGGCTGGAATTCTGGCATCCCATCATCTGGCAGGACACAGAAATGGCCCCGTGTATATACGCGCATCGCGGCATGTGCCACCACCCCATGAGGCGGTTAATGATGCAATGGAAACCCTTCTTGATTCTCTGGAGAACGAGCCTGAACCCATCGTTCGTGCTGTCTTGGGCCATTGGCTTTTTGGTTTTATTCACCCTTACACGGACGGCAATGGCCGAATGGCACGGTTTCTGATGAATGTGATGATGGCCTCTGGAGGTTATCCTTGGACCATCGTGCGCACGGTTCGTCGGAAGCAGTATCTCGCCGCACTCGACGCAGCATCCGTGGGGCAGGATATTTTGCCGTTTGCAAACTTCATTCGAGAGGAGATGAACGTGGACTGGAGCCGGGAACCGGCTCGGGGCTAAAAATTTCGTCCTGAGGCGGTCAAGAGTAATTGGGGTACCAACTTCGGAACGGTGGAGAGCACAGCCAGCTTCACGCCCGCTGAACGCACCATGCCCCTGGGCGACTGGATGCTTTCAACGGCACCTCAGTTCCCACGACTACGCGGTCCATCCCGGCGGGATCGGCATTTGTTCCGAAGCCTCCCCGCAACAAGAGCTTGCCAACGGCGCGGATGAGTTTTACGAGGTGGTCTGCGCTGACCCGCCAGCCGCGTCCTGGGGTAACGAAGCGGGCCGCGCCGCTGGCGTTGGTTGCGGCGCGATTGGCTTGGCAAGTCGGATTGCCGTTCCGCATTTAAGACAGATCGCCCTCCCAAAGGGCATCGGCTGTCGGAGGACGCCGCAGCATCTGCCGGCCGCCTTGATGGATTCCAGCAGGATCCGCCGTTTGGCCCGCTCCTCGATCTTTCGAGCTGCGACGCGCGCCTTT
>JBAWDI010000543.1:0-4873 GCA_049590695.1 Bryobacteraceae bacterium | reverse complement strand
CATCGAGATGAAGGCGTCTTCAGCCTCGCCAACAATGCCATCCGCGAGGACCATCTCGCAAGCGAACGCAAACGCGGTCTCTCGCAACTCCGGCTTGAGCGTCGCCGCAGCTTTCGCAACGGCATCTTCTTTGAGTTGCGTGGTCACATTGTCTGCAAAGTTAATCACTACATCGTCTTCCTCTTTAGAGTTACTGGCGAATATTGGGCTTCGGGCGCACATAGAACGAAGCCGACGAATTTCATCTTCCGAGACTTCGCCATCCGCCTTAATCGCTGCGATGACGATTGTCATGATCGCCTTTTGGACGTTAAAGGTCGGCTCCGCCACACCTTTGAGACCACCGAAAAACTTCATGTGTTTTCTCCTTCGTTACGGTTAATGTCAAACGCTCTCATCCTACACCATACCAGACATCGTTGTCCCAATTGGCTTCCCGCGCCTGCTTATCCAGGGGAATGAGGACCGTGCCCGAGGGCGAAGGCACACCTGCCTGCCATCGTGAGTAGTCGGGATCGCGGCCAAGAGTCGTTTCCTGGGACCGCATTCCGACAGACTCCTGGTCGCGCTCTTGCCCTATGACAGTTCTGCAGCCCAGTCCTCACGACTTGCTATGCTGCCACCAGTGCTGGGTCTAGAACAAACAGGACGATAACAAAGTTGACAAAATTAAACTTTGCTGTTGGAACAAATTCTGGTTTTGTCTTGTAAAGAATGTACACAAGTGGGTCGCCCACCACTATACCTAATGCAAAAATAAGTGTCACCATCGCAACACCGAAGGCAATGGCATCACCAGCGACCGCCGTAGCGATCTTAGCTACCAAAAAGTAGAAAGGGAGAGCGACGAAATAGGCAAACGGCAGGACAAATGGCATTGTCCACCAGCTAGGGCCAGCCGACGAGCCACCGTTCGCGACTAGCAGGACGAATGCCCAAACAAGACCAGCAGCGAAAGACCGAAGAAGATGGAGAAGGAGCGTCGGCCCCCACTGAACTGCCTTAAAGTCGATTTTCGAGAATGCGTTCACAAAGGACCTCAGTTCTTTGGTTCGTCATCAGTGTAGGAAGATAGGGAAGTCTTAGCCGGACTTGACGCTGTGCCGTGAGGCATTCCAGTCGCTTCGAGCCTTTGCAAGATGGGGGCATCTTCTTCTTGTGCCACAACCTCCAAAAATCCCGCTACACTGGCGTACCTTACCACACTGGGTTGTTGGCGTCAAGCGCCTCGAGGTAAAGCGCATCTGGTTGTCCTGATACGAGCGGGCCGGGGCAGATGTGGGCCACAACATATGGACGCCCCATTCGAGCGACGTGGTGATGGTGGACCTAAGGCGCACCAAGCAACTGGACAAATGCGGTCCCAGAACTCATCGCTTCATCGATCAAGCCGCCCGTTGTCAGCGCTACAAAGAGAGCGCAGGACCGCGCTTGACAATTGATCGAGCGGTCGGGGTTGAATTCGATGTCGGTAAACCCAGCATACTGGTTCAGCGCTGTCAGAGCTTCCCGCCGGGGGAAGATGGCGCTGATATACAGCCAGTCGTAGAACGCCGTCTTTGGCTCCAGCGGGAATCGCCGACCCTCGAAAGCGAACGCGACCAGCCGTCCAGAGTCCTGTAGGCGCTGGTCCCTTTTCGCGTCTCGCGGTTCGGCGCGGTAGAGGTCGGTGTAGGGACCGCCCCGTTCGAACACCTTGCCGCCCTGGAAAACACACTCCAGGAAAACGTCTCCGGCGTCCTTGGTGCTCACCTTCAGATTGAATGCGCTGAGTTGCCGTCCCAGGTCGTCATCCGACTTGGTGGAGATCTCCAGCAGTGGTGAATAGCCCGACCTTGCCGCCGATTGATGGAGCGCCAGGATGTTCTTTTTCTTCTGGGAAACCGCGAAGCCGGGACTCCAGGCAAAGTCGAACGACCGCACTTCAACAAACCCCGATTCATCCGGCGATGGAATGAAGATGGGGCGTTCAGCCATTAGCGTTCCTCCTGGGCGATTGAGCCTGACCGAAACCTGCGATACCCGCTGCCGATCCTGGCCATGTTCTCTTCCATCATCACGCAGCCCTAAGGATTCGCGCAATGTAGCAGTGCTGCCACGGCGACCCGCTACGGGTATAGCATCGTCGGCGGACAGGAGATTCAGGACGCTGCCGCCAAGCTGGGGAAGCGCCTCAAAAGCAGTCTGGGCACAATCCTGGGCACAGTCGACGAAAAAGGGGCCAAAGAGGATAAAGACGGTCAGGATGACGGTGGCGGAAAGCCATTGAAGGAGTGAGGGTTACGGGTAGAGGGAGTTGGTTGCGGGGGTAGGATTTGAACCTACGACCTTTGGGTTATGAGCCCAACGAGCTACCAGACTGCTCCACCCCGCATTTCCATACTACTCCACGGCGCGCTCCGGGTCAAGGCTACAATGGTTGTGTGCCCCGCTTCGTGGTCCCGGCTGTCTTCGCGCTAGCCACGGCTCTCGCCGCGCAAACCGGCTTTTTCCCCTTGCGGGACCTCAAGCCCGGTATGCGCGGCACCGGCAGGACCGTCTTTTCGGGCAGCCAAGTCGACGAATTCCAGGTGGAGATCCTGGGGGTGCTGGATAATGTCGGCCCCAAGGAATCGCTCATCCTGGCGCGGCTTTCGGGCGGGCCGCTGGAACATGCCGGGGTCATGGCCGGCATGAGCGGCAGTCCGGTCTATATCGATGGCAAGCTGGTGGGCGCGGTGGCCATGGCGTTTCCGTTCTCCAAAGATCCCATCGCCGGCATACGGCCCATCCAGGACATGATGCGGCCCGCCACGGCCTTGCCGTCCTCCGCGGGGCCGGTCCAGCGCGCCGGCATCGCACTGGTGGATCGGGATCTCACGCGCGTGCTGCCAAGGCCCGAGCCCGGGGTGCCCTCTGGGCCCGCCGGCGAAGCGCGCATGGTGGATATCGCCACGCCCATCTCCTTCGGCGGGTTCAGCCGCGCCACGCTGGAGGCGTTCGCGCCGCAACTGCGCGCCCTCGGCCTGGAGCCGCGCCAGGGCATTACCGCTGGCGGAAAAATCGAGCCGGGCATGGGCAACGCCGCCAATTTCAAGCCCGGTTCCATGATCAGCGTCGAGCTGATGGCCGGAGACCTCAGCGTGGGCGCCGATGGCACCGTCACCTACATCGACGGCAATCGCGTGTGGGCTTTCGGACACCGGTTCCTGGCCGTCGGGGCGACCGCGCTGCCCTTCGCCCGCGCCGATGTCATCGCGCTGCTGCCCAACCTCAACACGTCCTTCAAACTGGCCTCGCCCCGGGAATGGATGGGCGTCATCTCGCAGGATCGCGACACCGCCATTGCCGGCGAGCTGGGCAAGCGCGCTACCCTGGTGCCGGTCTCGATCGGCGTATCGCGAGCCGGCCGCCCGGTCGACTCTTACCAGGCGCAGATGGTCGACGACGCGCTGCTTTCGCCGCTGCTCCTCCAACTGGCCGTCTACTCCGCCATCGACGCCACCGAGCGCACCGTGGGCGCTTCCAGCATCCGCGTCACGGGAGAAGTGGAATTCCAGAATGCGCCCGCGCCGGTGCGGCTCGATAACATGTACGCCGGCGATAACGGCTCGGCCATGCTGGTTTCGCTCTCCGCCGCCGTCCCCGTGGCCTACGTGATGCAAAGCGGCTTCAGCTCGCTCGAACTGAAGAGGGTGGCGATCCACATCGAAGCTTTCGACCAGAAAAAGCAACTGACCATCGATGGCATCTCGGTTTCGCGGCGCGAAGCGCGGCCCGGCGACAAAGTGCTGCTGAACGTCGTGCTGGCGGGCGAAAACGGCGCCGAGACCGCGCGCCAGGTGGAGTACCAGGTGCCCATCGGCGCCGAACCTGGTCCGCTATACTTCACGGTGGCCGACGCCAACACCGCCAACCTCGCGGATTTCCGCCAGATCCTCACCACCAGCCCCCGCAGCGCCGGCCAGTTGATCGCCACGGTGAACAATCTGCACCCCAACACCAAGGCTTACGTCCGCGTGTGGCGCGCCGACCCCGCGTTTCAACTGGAAGGCGCCGACCTGCCGGATCCGCCGGCCTCCGTGGCGCTCATTCTGGCGGGATCGCAATCGAGCCTCGCTGGTATCACCCAGACCCGCAACTCAAAAGTCGCGGCGATGGAGGTGGACGCGGGCGACATGGTGGTCTCCGGCTCCAAAACCATCCAGGTGGAAATTAAGGAATGATGGTTGCCATGCGCTATTCCGTCCGCTCTGCCGCACTCGCCGCCGCGCTCGCCGCCTGCGCATTCTCGAGCGGCACCCAGGCCTGGGAAATGACCTCGTACGGCGATTTCGTCCGCGGCCGTTTCGATGGCATCTCGCTCAGCCGCGACGGCCGCCTGTCGCTGGCGCCGAAAATGGAAACCGTCTTCACGTCGGACCAGCCGGTGATCTGGAGCGTGGCGGAAGCCCCCGATGGAACGCTCTACGCCGGCACCGGCCACCGCGGCCGGGTTTATCGCATCGACCGCACCGGCAAAGGCTCGCTGCTGTGGACCGCCGAGCAGCCCGAAGTCTTCGCCGTCGCGGTGGACCGCGGCGGCGCGGTCTACGCCGGCACCTCGCCCGATGGCAAGGTCTACCGCATCGAAGACGGCCAGGCCACCGAATACTTCGCGCCCCAGACGCGCTATATCTGGTCGCTGGCAACGGGGCCCGACGGCGCGCTTTACGTGGGCACGGGCGACCAGGGCAAGGTCTTCCGCGTTACCGGCGCGGGCCGCGGCGAATTGTACTACGATACCGGCCAGTCGCACATCACCGGCCTGGCCGTGGATGCGCAAGGCCGTGTGCTGGCGGGCACCGAGCCCAACGGCATTCTCTACCGCATTTCGGCCAAGGATAAGGCCTTC
>JBAWDI010000542.1:0-8789 GCA_049590695.1 Bryobacteraceae bacterium | reverse complement strand
ATGTATCACCAAGGCTGGGAGCCGCAGCAAAAGAACAAGATCACGGCCGGGGAGGCGTTCGACGCGGGCAGCAAACCGCTCAAGAACTTCATGATACGGTTCGCCCGCGAGAAAGACGTTGCGCTGTTTGTGGGGATCTCCCACTTGCCCCAGCCTCACAACGCGGAGGAGTTGCCCCTGCAGGTGCTGATTCCGGCGTACATTCTTTCAGAGCTGAAGGCCGGATTTCAGATTGGCGCCGTCCTGTTTCTGCCCTTCCTCATCATCGATCTCGTGGTAGCGTCCGTGACCTTATCCATTGGAATGATCCAACTGCCGCCGGTCATGATCTCCGCCCCCTTCAAGATCCTTCTGTTTGTGCTGGCCGACGGGTGGAACCTGGTCATCGGCTCCCTCATGAAAGGGTTCTACACATGACGCCCGAATTCGTGATCCAGATTCTGCGGCAGGCCCTCATGATGGCCTTCTGGCTGGCGGCCCCGCTGCTGGCCGTGGGATTCGCGGCGGGCATTGTCATCAGTCTGATCCAGATTGTCACTTCGATCCAGGACAGCGGCTTCAATACCATTCCGCGCCTCTGCGCTTTCCTGGCGACCTTCATCCTGGCGATGCCCTGGATGCTGCAGAAGCTTATGTCGTACACCGTCTCGATCCTGGGGGACCTGAGCCGCTATGCACGGTGAGCTGCAGCTTTCCACGGCCACCCTGCTGGGCTTCCTGGTCACGCTGGCGCGTATCGGCGGCGTGTTCGTGTTCCTGCCGCTGCCGGGCATGAAATCCGGCACGGAAGTGGCGCGCGTGGTCCTTTCGGTCTGCGTCACCATGGCCCTGTTTCCCCAGTGGCCGAAGGTGAGCGCCGAAGGTTCCATCGGGCTGCTGTTGGTGTGGATGATTTCCGAAGCCGCATTGGGCATTGGAATTGGCCTGGCAGTGGCATTTGTGACCGAAGCACTGCTGGTGGCGGCCCAGACGCTGGGCCTGCAGGCGGGCTACGCGTTCGCTTCCATGGTGGACCCCAACACGCAGGCGGATTCCGGCATCCTGGTGATTTTCGCTCAGCTCGCGGCCGGGTTGCTATTCTTCGGCGCCGGACTCGACCGGGAGGTGCTTCGAATCTTCGCGAGAAGCCTGGATATCATGCCGGCGGGATCGTTCGTGCTGTCACGCGGCGCGGGCGAGCGGCTCCTGACGACCGGCGCCGCCATGTTCTCCACGGGCGTCCGGCTGGCATTGCCGGTGATCGCCGTTCTGGCGATGGTGGACATCTCACTGGCGCTGCTGGGGCGCGTGAACGCCCAGTTGCAGTTACTCACCATTGCGTTTCCGATCAAGATGATGCTGGCATTGACGGTTTTCGGTTGGATCCTGGTGCTGCTGCCGGCGGTCATGCGAAGCGACATGGACATGGCCCTGACGGCGGCGAAAGGACTGCTGGTTCATTAGGCATGGCGGAGAAAGACCAAAAGACCGAGCAACCGACTCAGCGGCACATGCAGAAGGCGCGGGAGGAAGGAAACTTCCCGTCGGCCCGGATCTTTGTGGGCTCGATACAGTTCCTGGCCTTCGTGGCGATGCTGCGCTCCTGGGGCGCCACCTGGATCACCGCTACCCACGAAACCATGGCCCAGTTGCTGCATCACTCCCTGGCGCCGAGCCTCGATCCGGCGTTTATCCTGAATCTGAGCCTGGACCTCATCAAGAGGACCTTCATGCCGCTGGCCGTCCTGGGCGGAGTTCTGGTAGGGGTGACGCTGGCGGCGCAATTGATGGTCACGCGGCTGGGCGTCAGCTTGAAGAAGCTCGCGCCCGATCCCAAGCGCCTCAACCCGGCCAACCGGCTGCGCGAGTTGCCTCGCCAGAATATCCCCGCGCTGCTGCAAGCGCTGGTGATGCTGCCGGTGTTTGGATCGGCCGTGTATTTCCTGGTGCGGGACGATTTCGAGGCCTTCCTTTCCCTGCCCCTCAAGAGCGTGTCCGCGGGAGCCGCACAGGTGGGCTCTTCCATCCAGACGCTGTTGTGGAAGGCGTCGTTCGTATTCCTGGTCTTCGGGGCGGTGGATCTGTTCCGGCAGAAACGGCGCTACCAGCAGGATCTGCGCATGAGCAAGCAGGAAATTCGCGACGAACTCAAGGAAGTGGAAGGCAGTCCGCTGATGAAACAGCGCATCCGGCGCTTGCGGCGCGACGCGGCGCGACGCCGCATGATGCAAGAGGTGGCCAAGGCCACGGCCGTGATCGTCAACCCCACGCACTACGCCGTGGCGCTTCAGTACAGCATGCATTCCGCGGGCGCGCCGACGGTGGTCGCCAAGGGAAAGAACTACCTGGCACTGCGCATCAAGCAGCGGGCCATCGACCACCAGGTGCCCCTGGTGGAGAATCCGCCGCTGGCGCAAGCGCTGTACAAATCCGTGGACGTTGGACAGGAGATTCCGGCGCAGTTCTACCGCGCCGTGGCGGAGATTCTGGCGTACATTCACCGCCTCATGAACGGCAGGCTGCCGGCATAGGAAAGAGCAAAAGGAGCATCGGCTTTGGCACAGGGCAAAACAGCGGCGCTGAAACAACTCTCCGGGATGAATCTCGCCACCTGGCGGGATATTGGCGTGCCGCTGGCGGTGCTGGGGATTGTCATCGCCCTCATCACGCCGCTCCCGCCTTTCGCCATGGACATCCTCATCGTCGCGGACATCATGATGTCCGTGGTCGTGATGATGGTGGCGATGTACATACGCCGGCCCGTCGAGTTCAGCGTCTTCCCCACCACGCTGCTGCTCTTGACGCTCTTCCGGCTGTCGTTGAACATTTCCTCCACGCGGCTGATCCTCATGAACGGCAACACCGGAACATCGGCGGCCGGCGAGGTGATCCAGGCATTCGGCAACTTCGTAGTGGGCGGGAACTATATTATCGGCGCGGTTATTTTTCTGGTGTTGATCGCCATTCAGTACGTGGTGATCAATCACGGCGCCGTGCGCATATCGGAAGTCACCGCGCGGTTCACGCTGGATGCTCTCCCCGGCAAACAGATGTCCATCGACTCGGACCTCAGCACCGGGCTGATCGATGAAAATGAAGCGCGCCGCCGCCGCAAGATGCTGGCCGCCGAAGCCGAATTCTACGGCGCCATGGACGGAGCCTCCCGGTTCACCCAGAGAGACGCCGTGGCCAGCATCATCATCACCAGCATCAACATTATCGCCGGCTTTCTGATCGGCGTCCTGCAGCATGGCATGGATCTGCGGCGCGCGCTCGAAACCTACACCGTGCTGACCATCGGCGACGGACTGGTGACGGTGATTCCGGCGCTCATGATCTCGATCTCGGGCGGCCTGATTGTGACGCGCGCCAGCACCGATGAGCGCCTCGGCACGGACGTTCAGAAGCAGATCTTCGGCAGCCACCAGCCGCTGTTCCTCTCCAGCGGCGTGCTGCTGGTGCTTTCCGTTTTTCCGGGGCTCCCGATGCTGCCGTTCCTGGTGATGGGGTCTGGTTTGGGCGCGATCGCCTGGACCATGAAGAGGAAGAAGGCTGCCACCGCCAAATCGGACGCGATCGCCAAGCCCGCCGCCACGGCTGACAACCTCGAAAGCCTGCTGCGTGTGGAACCCATCGCGGTCGAAATGGGCCTGGGCCTGGTCAAATTCGTCGCCGGCGGCCAGGAATCCCCGCTCATCAAGCGAATTGGCGGAATCCGGCGACAACTCGCCAGCGAACTGGGGTTTCTGCTGGGTCCCGTGCGCATCATCGACAACATGACGCTGAAGGCGCACGAATACATAATCCTGCTCAAAGGCGTCGAGGTGGCGCGGTACGAACTACCACCCGGATGCGAGTTGGCCATCCCGGTGGGAAAAGTCGATACTCCGCCAGAGGGCCGGCAGACCCGCGATCCGGCCTTCGGGATGACCGGATGGTGGGTTCCCGCGGACCAGGCCGAACGCGCCCGGCGAAGCGGTTTCACGGTTGTGGACGCCGTGAGCGTGCTCGGAACCCATCTGGCCGAGGTGATCCGGCGTCACGCCCACGAGCTGCTGTCGCGCCAAGATGCCAAAAAGGTCCTGGACCGTGTGGCGGCCGAACATCCCAAAGCGGTGGAAGACCTCGTGCCGAAACTGCTGCCCCTGGCGGCGGTGCAGCGTGTGCTTCAGAATCTGCTCCGCGAGCGAGTTTCCATCCGCGACTCCGTCACAATCCTGGAAGCGCTGGGCGAAGCCGCCCCCACCACCAGAAACCCGATCCTTCTGACCGAGTACGTGCGTCAGTCCCTGCGGCGGCAGGTGGTCAAACCCTACCTGAATGCCGCGGGCGAGCTTCCGGCGTATCTGCTGGACGCTTCGTTGGAGCAAACCGTGGAGTCGGCCGTCGAGCACGGCGAACAGAACAGCCACCTGACACTCGGCCCAACCGCGATTCGCGACGTGCTGCGGCGAATCAACCTGAAAGTCGGTAACCCGGAAACACCGGTGGCCGTGATCGCCAGTTCCGCCGCGCGCTATTTCTTCCGGCAGATCGGGGAACCGACCATGCGAAACATCTGCTTCCTCTCTCATAACGAGATACCCGTCGAAACCAAAGTCCTGTCCCTGGGGGTGATTCAGTAGCCATGCCATCTACCGAGAACGATTCGCGACTGTATATCAAGTCTTACTTCGCCGCTTCCGTGGTGGAAGCGATGGAACGCGCCCGCTTGGAGCTGGGCCCCGACGCCCTGCTGATGAATACCCGGGAGGCGCCGCCCGAAGCCAGGCACCTGGGCGAGTGCGAAGTCGTGTTCGGGGTCCGCCCGACGGCGGCGCCCACGGGCGGCGCGCCGCTAACCGCCATCGATCCCGTCGCGGATCTGCGGCAGCGAATGGAAGAACTGCGCGAGATTGTGTGCCGCCTGGCACCGGCTGGCGTGCCCCCATCGGGGTGCCCAACCGTGATCGGGGAACAACTCTCGAAAGCCGGCGTGACCGAGGCGCTGGCCGCCGAAATTGAGCCGGCCGTTCAACAGCGGCTGCGCGGCCGTGGCGTGGTCCGAATCGGCCGTCCGAAATCAATGCCGGTCTGGAGCGCCGGGGACCTGATCCAGGAAACCATCGCGGAATTGGAAAGCCGGTTTGAAGTGGCTCCGGAAACCGGCCGGATCACAGCCCTGGTGGGCCCTCCGGGCGCGGGGAAGACCAGCACCCTGATCAAACTCGCCGTCACGCGCGGGCTCGCGGCGCAACGTCCGGTTCGCCTGCTCTCGATGGACTGCTACCGCATCGCCGCCGCCGAACAATTGCGAACCTATGCCGCGATTCTGGGCGTTCCTTTCACCCTGGCGGAAACCACCGTGGCGCTGGTTCAGGCAATGGATGCGGCTCCACCCGAAACCCTGCTTCTGATCGACACTCCGGGCTTCACCGCGTCGTCGCTCGAGGAATCCGGGCAGGACCTCGTCTCTTTCCTTCGCGGGCGTCGGGATATTGACACCCATCTGGTCTTGACAGCTTCCATGCGCCAGGCCGACCTCCAGCGGACCGTCGACCTGTTTCAGACTTTCCAGCCGGCGAAGCTGCTGTTTACACGGCTGGATGAGACAGATGCAACCGGCTCAATGTATTGCGAGGCGGTGCGCACTGGCAAGCCCCTTTCGTTCTTTTCCACGGGGCAGGTGATACCGGAGGACATGGAACCGGCAACCAAGGCCCGGATCATCGGGCGTCTGGTACGTGAATTGCCCCAGGCATTGCAGGCGGTGGCATAGAAGGCCAATGGCGACCAGTTCGGCACAACCGTATCTCGCGCTGGACAACGAGGGCGTATTGCATCGCGAGGCCTTGGTGTTGCGGCATTTGCCGCAAGTGCGCCTGATCGCCCGGCGCATTCACGACCGGCTCCCGCCGCATATCGCCCTCGACGATTTGATTTCGGCGGGCGTGGTTGGCCTGATCGAGGCCATCGACAACTTCGACCCTTCCCTCAACGTCCAGCTCAAGACCTATGCCGAACGCCGGATTCAGGGTGCCATCCTGGACAGCTTACGGGGACTGGACTGGGCCCCACGCGAAACACGCAAAAAGGTCAAGCTGATCGAAGCGGCCATTCACCAGGTGAAACAGCGCCTCGGGCGGGAGCCAACCGAGGAGGAAATAGCCTCGGAACTGCGCCTTCCTCAAGCGGAGTACCAACAGTGGCTCAGCGGTATTCAAGCCATTAACTTGGAACGTCTGGAGTGCGTTTCTCCGGACGGCGACGAATGCAGCATGCTGAGATTCATTTCCGATGACGAAGAGAACTGGCCCTCTCATTTGGTCGAGCGTGCGGAACTGGAACGGATTTTGGCGCTGGCCATCGAGAGAATGTCCAAGCTGGAACGCACGATTCTGAACCTGTACTACTACGAAGAGCTGAACTTGAGCCAGATTTCGAAAATCGTCGGACTACATCTTTCCCGCGTGGCCCAGTTGCGCGTTCAGGCCATCCTGAGGCTGCGCAGTCATCTGCGAAGAGTGTGGTCGGCGGACGCAAGGACAAGAGCATGACACCCTCGTCACCCTACGATCCCGATTCGGGAGTGAAACCGCCGGATTTCTGCGAACCGGTCGCACAGAACGGCGGCACCATGGACCTGTTGATGGACATGGAGCTGCCCATAATGGTTCGGTTTGGCAGTGCCCGCATGCTGCTGCGCGACCTGCTCAAGCTGACGGCGGGTTCGATCGTCGAATTCAATCGCTCGCCGGAGAACCCGGTTGAGGTCCTCGTGAACGGACGAGTTGTCGCCCGTGGTTCGGCGATCGTGGTCGAAGGCAATTACGGAGTCCGCATTTCCGAGATCGCCCCCGCGCGGGAAGCATGGAGCACGGGCTCCGCTTTGCATGCGGCCCCCGGAGAAGGGAGAGAGAACTGATGCACTGGGACTGGATTCTGAATCCGCTGGCGCAGTACGGAATGCTGGCAGCCGGCTTGATCGCTTGCCTGGCGCTCTTCGCGGCCGTGAAGCTGGAAATGTGCATCGGGATCCAGACAGCGAAGCAATCGAGAGATGCGCTGGCTGCTCAGGTCCACGAGATGGAGTCGGCACTGGGGCAGATCCGCCAGAGTGTCACCGACATTCAAGAACGGCCGGGCGCGGTTAGCCCCCCCGGCCTGAACCTCACCCGGCGCACACAGGCGCTCCGCATGCACCGCCGCGGAGAATCCGTCCAGACCATCGCAGCCGCCTTGAGCGCGCCGCGGAACGAGATCGAATTGCTCTTGAAGCTGGAGGCGATGCTTCAATACCGAAGCGGGTAAGGGTCGAGGAAGCGCTCCGGGCGGGGCATGCCCGGCCCCTACACCGCGCCCTTGCAGGGGCGAGGCATGCCTCGGCTCGCGCCACTTGGTGCACGCGGCTGGCGTGCTAGCCGGCCCGTTCCAGCAGAACATTCGAGCTTTGCAGACCGCGCAGTTTCATGATCAGGGTGGTGCGCTTTAAGCCGAGCAGTTCCGCGGCGGCCGTCTTGTTTCCGCCGGTTCTGACCAGGGCCTGCTCCAGAATGGATCGCTCGAAATGGCCCACGGCGGCATCGAAGTCCATGGATTCCGGCAGAGCATGGGACGCCGTCGCTTCCATCGGGACCACATTGAAGCTGGCCGGCACCAGGCCGAGATCCGCCGGTCCCAGAGTCTCCCGATCACCGCTCAGAGCGACGGCCATTTCCAGCATGTTTTCCAACTGGCGGACATTGCCGGGCCACGGAAGACCCTGCAGCCGCTCCTTGGTTTCCGGTGTCACGTGCTTCGGAGGAATGCCTTCATTGCGGCAGATCTTGGTCAAGAAGTGGTCCACCAGGAGCGGGATATCGCCGCACCTTTGCCTCAGCGGCGGTATCGTCAGAGGAACCACGTTGAGACGATAGTACAGGTCCTCGCGGAACTTGCCTTGACGAACCCTCTCCAGCAGGTCGGAATTGGTCGCCGCCACCACGCGAACGTCCACCTGTATCGTATCCGAGCTTCCCAGCCGTTGGATCTCCCGCTCTTGGAGCACGCGCAACAGTTTGCTTTGCGCTTCCAGGGGCATTTCGCCAACCTCGTCCAGAAAGAGCGTGCTCTTGCGGGCCTGCTCGAAACGCCCGATGCGGAGATTGCTGGCCCCGGTAAAGGCTCCCCTCACATGCCCAAACAGTTCGGCTTCGAGAAGGTTCTCCGGCAGTGCGCTGCAATTCACGGCCACCATCGGCAGGTGTGCTCGCGGACTTGCCATGTGTAGCGCCCGGGCCGCCATTTCCTTGCCAGTTCCCGTTTCGCCGTTGATGAGCACCGTGCAGCGGCGCGGCCCAACCAGACGGATGGTATCCAGCACCTCCTCCATCGCCCGGCTTTCACCAACCAGCCACTGCTTCAACTCCGTGGCCGGAATCCGGTCCCGCAGTTTTGCCCGCCGTCCTTTCTCGTCGCAGGCTTCGCGCAGACATTGCTGCAAGTCCGTCAGGCTGTCCCGGACACCGAAGCAGTGCCAAGCTCCATTGCGAATCAACTGGACTGCCTGGGCGGCCGTCATATCCGGATCGAAGAAGACGATCGGCGTCTGGCCACCCGCCCGGTGGAGCACTTCCAGGGCCTCCAGCCGGCTCGAATCCGCGAGGGGTCCGGTCACCAATATGCAATCGAACTCCTCAGACGCCAGCGCCAGGGCGGCGTCGGGCAGGGTCGCAACTTGACTCACGTCGAATCTGGTTGCCAGCTCCGGCAACTCGGTTTCCGCACCGAGGAGCGTGTCGGAAAAGAACCACAGTAGGGCTGGTGCCATGGAAGAAGTAGTTTTCTCAGGA
>JBAWDI010000541.1:0-2338 GCA_049590695.1 Bryobacteraceae bacterium | reverse complement strand
GTACTGCCGGATGGGAGCGGGGTAGCCCGCGTTCAGGATCCGCCGCCGGGTTCGGCTGTGCACCAGGGAGAGCGCATTCGGGTGGGGTTTGGGAAATGACTGTCGGCGAGATACTGGCGGGGGTTCGGCTAAAGAAAGCAATGTCGCCGGAGCTTGCCAGCGCTGACATCGGCGGGCTGGAATACGATTCGAGGCGGGTGGGAGCGGGCTTCTTGTTTTTTGCTTTTCCGGGGAGCCGCGCCGACGGGCGGCAATTCGCCGGCGACGCACTGGCGCGGGGCGCGGTGGCCGTGGTCAGCGAATCGGGGTGCCCTCCGGGCCCCGGGCGCTGGATTCAAGTGGAGCACGGGCGGCAGGCGCTGGCATTGGCGGCGCGCAACTACTACGGCAAGCCGGACGAGCGGCTGGGGCTGACGGGCATCACGGGGACGAATGGCAAGACCACCACGGCGTACCTGATCGATTCGGTGTTACGGGCGTCGGGCCACACGACGGCGCTGGTGGGCACCATCGAGTACCACCTGGCGGGGCGGGTGCTGCCGGCCGTCAATACGACGCCGGAATCGCTGGACCTGGTGCGGCTGTTCGCGGAACTGGAGCGCGCCGGCGGGACGCACGCCACGCTGGAAGTTTCGTCCCATGCGCTGGCGCTGGGGCGGGTGTACGGGCTTCATTTCCATACCGCCGTTTTCACGAATCTGACGCGCGACCACCTGGATTTCCACGGCACCATGGAGAACTACTTCGCGGCCAAGCAGGCGCTGCTCGATGGGGCGGGCGGACCACCGCCCGAATTCGCGGTGCTGAACCGGGATGACGAATACGCGCGCAAGCTGAAGGTGGATGCAAAGACCGAGGTGCTGTGGTATGGCCTGGGCAACGAGTGCGACCTGCGCGCGCTGCATATCTCATCGGGGTTCCGCGGGCTGCGGTTCGACGTCCAGCACGGCAAGCTGCGGTTCGCCGTGGAGTCGCCGCTGATGGGCAGGATCAACGTGTACAACATTCTGGCGGCGTGCGGCGCGGGCCTCTCCTACGGCATTGCGCCGGAGGGCATCGCGCGAGGGATTGCGGAGCTGCGCGCGGTGCCGGGGCGATTCGAGCGAGTGGACCAAGGCCAGCCGTTCGTGGTGGTGGTGGACTACGCGCACACCGACGACGCGCTGCGGAACGCGATCGCGGTGGCGCGGGGATTGAATCCCAAGCGGGTGATCACGCTGTTCGGCTGCGGCGGGGACCGCGACCGCAGCAAGCGGCCGCTGATGGGGCAGGCGGCGGCGGAAGCGAGCGACTTCGTGGTGCTGACCAGCGACAACCCGCGGTCGGAAGACCCGCTGGCGATTATGAACGACGCGCTGGTGGGAATCCGGCGCGTGGATGTGCCGCACGTGGTGGAGCCGGACCGCGCCGCGGCGATCGCCAGGGCGCTGAAGGAGGCGCGCGAGGGCGACCTGGTGATCCTGGCCGGCAAGGGCCATGAGACCCACCAGGTTCTGAAGGACAAGACCATTCCGTTCGACGACCGGGTGGTGGCGAGAGAAGTGCTTAGGGGTTATGGATATCGCCAGACCGAGTGAACCATGACCCTGGATTTACAAGAAGTTGCGCGCGCGATGCGGGCCGCGGGGAACCCTCCGGCGGTGAACGTGACGGGCTGGAGCGTGGATACGCGGACACAGAACGCGGGCGATCTGTATTTCGCGCTGCGCGGGCCCAACCACGATGGCCACGATTTTGTGGGCGCAGCCCTAGCCAGGGGCGCGGCCGGCGTGGTGGTGGAGCGGACGACCGGCGCGCCGAATGAATTGGTGGTGAGCGATACGCTGGAAGCGCTGCAAGAGCTGGCGGCGTGGGCGCGCGCGAGATGGGGCGGAACCGTGGTGGGAGTGACCGGCAGCGCGGGAAAGACCACCACCAAGGACGCCATCGCGCAGTTGCTGGCAGTGGAGTTGCCAGTGGGGAAGACGGCGGGGAATTTCAATAATCACGTGGGGGTGCCGCTCTCAATCCTGTCGCTGGCGGACGGCTGCCGCGCGGGCGTGCTGGAAATCGGAATGAACCACGCGGGCGAGATCCGCCGGCTGGCGGCCATCGCCAAGCCGGAGGTGGGGGTGGTGACCAACGTGGGCTACGCGCACGCCGAGTATTTCGACTCGATCGAGGGTGTGGCGGCGGCTAAGCGCGAGTTGATCGAGGCGTTGCCGCGCGCGGGCGTAGCGGTGCTGAATGCCGACGACCGGCGCGTGCTGGCGTTCCGGGAGGCGCACCCCGGCCGCACGGTGACGTTCGGCTTATCGGACTGGGCGGACGTGCGGGGGGAGGCGGCGCAGTTCGGCGC
>JBAWDI010000540.1:0-2610 GCA_049590695.1 Bryobacteraceae bacterium | reverse complement strand
TGCTCGATGAAGCGCAGCGACTCCGCACGCGCGCCGGCGCCGATGGCCAACATGCCAATCACCGAGCCGACGCCGAAGACAATGCCCAAGGCGGTGAGCAGGGTACGGGTTTTCTGCGCGCGCAGGTTGGCCAGAGCCTGGCCGATGTCGGCGGGGGCGAAGATCATTGCTGTAACGCTTTCATGGCGCTTGGCGAGGCGGCGGGCTTACTTTGCCGATCGGGGCTGGACATGGCCACGATAGCGCCTTCGGAAACGCCGGTGAGCACGGCCTGGCTTTCGCTGCGGCGCACCAGGGTGACGTCGCGGGGCATGAAGCCGACGGGGGTTTGGAGGTAGACGAACGTACGGCCATCGCTTTCGAACAGCGCCTGGGAAGGGACCCAGATGACGTTTTCGAGGGTCTCGACGGTAATGACCAGGTTAGAAGTCATGCCGGGACGCAGCTCGGGAGAGGGCTGGTCGAGGGAGATACGGCACTCGAAGTGGCGATCCCAGGCCGAGCCGCCAGTTCCGCCGAGACTTTTCACATGGCCGGGAAAGGTCTTGCCGGCGAGGGCCACCACGGCCACGGAGACTTCCTGGCCGGGCGTCAAGTGGCCGCGGTCCAACTCTCCGACCTGGGCGCTCACCTCCCAATTCTCGAGATCGGGGATCTGGGCTACGGCCATGCCGGTGTTGACGTTATCGCCAAGCTGGTAGGGGAGCAACTGCATGCCGTAGTAGCCAATCATGAGATTACTGTTCTGCTGAATGTTGACGTAGCCGGAGGTCTTGGCCTTCAGGGTCATGCCGTCGATGGTGTTCTGTGCGATTGCCATCATCACCTTGGCCCGGTTCAGGGCGGCCTGTTGAATGGCGACGCCGGCGGAGGCGGTGGCTTTCTTGTTATTGAGGTCCTGCTCGGCCTGATGCTGGCGGTTCCTGGCCGTGTCCAGCGCCAGGACGTTCTGGCGCGCGACGATGGCGGCCAGCAGGGGGTTTTTGCGAATGTCGAGTTCGGCCAGCTTGACGTCGGCGGTGGTGGATTCCACCTGGTAGCGGGTCTCCTCGTCCAGGGCCTGGCTGTCGGCCTGAGCCTTGACCACCTGCTGCTCGGCTTCGGCCAGGTCGGCTTCGGCCTCGCGCAGGTTGTATTCCTGCTGGGTGGTGTCGAGCTGGACGACGACATCGCCGGCTTCCACCAACTCGCCAGGCTCGCGAAGGTAAGTGATGGCCACGGTGCCGCCACCCACCTGGGGAACGGTGAGCATTTCGGAGTTCCCGCCCTGGAGTTCGCCGCGGGCCGCCACGGTGATGGTCACGCGGCCTTGCTTGACGCGGGTGGTGGGTAGTTCCACGGCGGAAGACGAGGCGGCGACCCTGGCCACCATGCGGATGGCGCCCCAGGCGATGGCCGCCACGACGGCCAACACGGCAGCCAGCACCAGCAGGCGTTTCCTCATTTCTTCTGGTCCTTCTTCCCGGCATCGACCAGCGCGACCATGGAGCCCGCGGGGATGCCGGAAATGGCCACTTCATCGGGGTTTCGAGCCTGCACCTGAACTTCGACGGGCCGGTAACCGCCATTGCGGGCCAGGTAAACGATGGGCTTTCCGTTGCGCGTGAAGAGGGCCTTGGCGGGGATGCTGATGGCGTTGGGGATGCGACTGACGACGATGTCCATACCGCCGTTCATGCCGGGACGGAGGCGCGGATCGGGATGGGCGATGGAGGCGTAAGCGTGGAAGTTGCGGGTGGGAGGCCATCCGTAGCTCTGTTCGGCGAGCAGGGAGATGTGTCCGATGCTGGCGGCCATGGTGAGCTCGGGGAGGGAATCGACGCGGACCCGCGCCTCCTGCTTGTCGGCGATGCGGCCGCGGTCGGTCTCTTCCACCTTGGCGTCCAATTCGAGGGTGTCGAGATCGGGCATTTCGGCGAGGATCATGCCGGAAAACGCGTTGTCACCCACCTTGAAGGGCTTGGCGTTCAAGTAACCTTGCGAGTAGTTAAACCCGAAAACCACAAAGCCGGCGATAGGGGCCTTGATCTCCATTTGAGCGATGCGGGATTTGGTGAGGTCCACATCGGCCTGCGCCTGGTCGCGCAGGCGCGTCGACGAAGCGATCTTGGACTTGTCGGAAGCGGCATGGAGCGCGACGGTAGCCTCCGCCACCTTGCTCTTCTGCTCGGCGACGCCCAGGTCGATGCGGCTCTCCTCTCCCTGGAGACGGCTCACGATTTCGGTCTTGGAAGCTTCCAGCCGGGCACGCTCGACGGTATAGTTCGAGTCGAGCAGATCGCTGTTATCCTGCTCGGCGGTGATGCGCGCCTGGGCGACGGCCTGATCGAGCGTGGCCTGGGCCTGGCGCAACTGGGCCTCCATCTGCTGGAGCTGCTGTTGAGCGCTGGAGGAATCGAAACGGATGATGGGGTCGCCCGCTTGGACCAACTCGCCGGCGGGAGAGAGCCAGGCGATGCGCAGATTGGGAACGATGGGTGTGAGGATCTGCACCGAGCGGGCCGCCTTCAGCTCGCCGCGGCAGCGGACGATGACGAGGAAATCGCTCTGGCGCGCGGGAGCGATGGGCAAGGTGGCGCCGGCTTGCGCATGTCGGAGACGGTCGACCCC
>JBAWDI010000539.1:0-2369 GCA_049590695.1 Bryobacteraceae bacterium | reverse complement strand
GAGGTGATTGCCGAGAGGACTACGCGGTAAGTTTTTGACGTGTGGCGGGAGGGTTTGGTGGACCTGGTGAGATTCGAACTCACGACCTCTTCCATGCCATGGAAGCGCGCTCCCAACTGCGCCACAGGCCCATCGCGCTCGATGCTGTCTTCCACTTTATCATATCCGCGCGCACCCTGAATTGACACACCGGTTCACCGGCTGCCTACAATGAAACGATGCTCTTCAGGCGCGCCCCCGCGGCCATCCTCCTGCTCTGCGTGATCCCGCTCGGGCTTTCTTCCTGCCTGGCGCGGCGCCGTGCCTTCGCCCGCACCGGCGGAAAGCCAACCCAGCCGCTGCTGGTCGCGGACCAGTCCACACTGGTCGGCATCATTGCGAAACAATACGAGGCCATTCACGATTTCAACGCAACCGTGGACATGGTGCCGGCGCTGGGCAGCACGGAGAAAAGCAAGATCACCGAATACAAGGACGTTCGCGCGTTCATTCTCTTTCGAAAACCGGGCAATATCCGCCTGATCGGCCTCTACCCCGTGGTGCGGAACAAGGCTTTCGACATGGTATCGGACGGCACCAGCTTCAAACTCTACGTCCCCGCCCGGAACCGGTTCCTGGTGGGCCGCAATGAAGTCGATCAGCCCTCCCAAAACAAGCTGGAAAACCTGCGCCCGCAGCACTTTCTGGAGGCGCTGCTGGTGCGGCCGGTCGATGCCGATCGCGACAAGCTCCTGCTGGAGAACTTCACCGACGAGGACAATGCGTTTTATGTCCTGCACGTGGTCCACGTGAACGGCGGCGGCGAGTTGCAACTCGAGCGGACCATCTGGTTCAACCGCTACAACCTCACCATGGCGCGCCAGTTGATCTTCGACGCAGCCGGGAACATTCTCACCGATGCGCGCTACACCGATTGGCGCCGGTACGATAACGTGCCCTTCCCCAAGCACATCGAGATCGACCGCCCGCACGACGAGTACGCGGTGGTGATCGATATCGTGAAGATGGACATCAACAACGGCATATCGGACGATAAGTTTGTGCTCGACCAGCCGGAAGGGACTACGTTGCAGGTAGTCGGCGAGGCGCCCGCGCCTGCTCCGGCCCAGCCAGCGCCGCCGCGCAGAAGGAAGAGATCCTAAAAAGTGACCGCCAAGCTCGTTCTGGAAAACCTCAAGCACAAGCCCATGCGCAGCCTGCTCAGCATCCTGCTCATTGGCGTGCCCGTGACCCTGATCCTGTGTTTAGTGGGCCTGAGCCACGGCTTCCTGGAAGATAGCCAGCGCCGGACGCGCGGCATCGGCGCCGACGTGGTGGTGCGTCCCAAGGGCACCTCGTACTTGACGCTCAGCGGCGCGCCAATCCCCCAGCAGATGGTCGACTTCCTGGCCGGGCAGCCGCATGTCAAGCTGGCAATGGGCGTGGTCAACTACCCTGTCCAGGGCGTCACGCTGGGAGCGACCGGCGTCGATCTGAAGCAATTCGACCAAATGAGCGGGGGCTTCACCTACCTTCATGGAGGCCCCTTTCAAGGTCCGGACGACGTCATCATCGACCAGTTCTACGCGGACGAGCAACACGCGCACGTGGGGGACCGGATCACCCTCCTGAACAAGCCCTGGCGCGTTTGCGGCATCATCGAAGGCGGCAAGCTGGCCCATATCGTGTTTCCGCTGGGTGTGCTACAGGAGAAGACCAGCAGCACCGGCAAGGTCAGCCAGATTTATCTCAAGCTCGACGATCCGGCCAACACCGCCGCCGTGGTTCAGGGTCTGAAGAACCTGTTGCCGGATTACCCCATCTTCTCCATTGCCGAGTTCACGTCCCTGATTAACGTGAACAACATTCCGGCCCTGAAGGAATTCATCATCGTCATCATGGCGATCGGGGTCATCATCGGATTTGCCGTGGTTTGCCTCTCGATGTACATGGCGGTGCTACAGCGGACGCGCGAGATCGGCATCCTGAAATCCCTCGGCGCGTCGCAATTTTTTATTCTGCGGATCATTCTCACCGAAGCCGTGATCCTGGGGATCGGGGGCACCATTCTCGGAATTGCGATGAGCTTCGGCGCATGGTGGCTCATCCTGACGGTTGAACCGGCCTCCATCCCGATGGTGATCGTGCCTTCGTGGTGGCCCATCGCCGGCGTGGTCACTCTGATCGGTAGCGCGTTGGGCGCGCTCTACCCCGGTATCGGCGCCGCCCGGCACGACACCATCGAGGCGCTGGCATATGAATAGCGGCCCGATCATCGAAACCCGCGGCCTGCGCAAGACTTACCGGGTAGGGAAGGTGGATGTGCCGGCGCTGCGCGGAGTGGATCTCACCGTGAAGCCGGGCCAGTTCCTGGCCATCGTGGGGCCTTC
>JBAWDI010000538.1:0-11437 GCA_049590695.1 Bryobacteraceae bacterium | reverse complement strand
TCCGAACAACTCACTTAGATAAGGGAAAGGGGGCAAATGCAAAGGCAACCCCCGGATCCTCAGCGGTCACAAAAGGGGACATTTCTATCGAGGCGCTACGGGGGACATTTCTATCGAGGCTTGACATGCGTCCGGGACGCTTCTTGACTTTTGCAACGCCGGTAATTTATTCTGACGATACGCTTTGGCCACGCATTCTGGCCGTTCTGTGTATGCGGGAAGACGCGCGCCAGACACCGGAGACTGTAGAACGGTTTCTGGATTCCACCTTGGAGAGCGTGGATCGCGCCGAGGAACTGGCGGTGGGCGTCGCTCAACGGGCGGGTTTCGACGAAGACGACGTGATGAAGATCGGAATGGCCGTGCGGGAATCGATGGTGAACGCGGTGGCACACGGCAACCGGTATAACGCGAACAAGAAGGTGCGGTTCTCGGTGGCGAGCGGCACGGAGCGGTTCACGGTGCGCATCGCGGACCAGGGCGACGGGTTCGATTTTTCGCACCTCCCCGACCCGCGGTTGCAGGAGAACCTGATGCGCGCTTCGGGACGCGGCATTTTTCTCATCCGCTCGTTTATGGATGAGTTTCAAATCCGGCGCCTGGAGCCCGTGGGCACCGAGGTAACTTTGGTCAAGTACAGGGCATCTCAGTAGAATCGAAAGCTTTCAGCCTGGAGGAATATTCAGTGAGCGTAAAGTTGACTACTCGGCAAATCGGCGACGTAAGCGTGGTGGATGTGGCGGGGCGGATCACCCTGGGTGAGGGCTCGAGCGCCCTGCGCGACAGCTTGCGCGAAATGGTGGGCAAGGGCCAGAAGAAGATCCTGCTCAACCTGGGAGAGGTATCTTACATCGACAGCTCGGGAATCGGCGAGTTGGTGTCGGCCTTCACCACGGTGACCAACGGGGGCGGGCAGTTGAAGCTGCTCAACCTCACCAAGCGGGTGAAGGACCTGCTGCAAATCACGAAGCTCTACACGGTGTTCGACGTGCATGATAGCGAAGTGAGTGCCATCCGGAGCTTCGTGTAGTTCCAGTAGGGGCCGGGCATCCGGCTTCGCACGGACAAGTTGCCCGGCCCGTACCCGCCGCCTGCGAACTGTACGATCTCAAGCTGCGAGCCGGAGCGGAGAACCGTTCCGGCTCAGAGGGGCTGCTTGAGGGGGCGGAGTAGGACGGGCCATTCACTACGATGTCGATGGGCGTGCTTGGTTGACACCCCTCTTTTTCACCAATTATAGTCAAATCTGATGCCCACGTCGTACACGGATTTGTATCTCCCGGTCCTGATGCAGGCCCTGGTGGCGATGGCTCTGGCGGCGGGGCTGCTGACTGCCTCGTACGCGCTGGGAAAGCGCGTACGCAACAAGATCAAGGACACGCCATACGAATCGGGCATCACACCGACGGGCGACGCGCGGCACCGCTTCAGCGTAAAATTCTACCTGGTGGCGATGCTGTTCATTCTATTCGATATCGAAGCAATCTTCTTGTATCCCTGGGTCGTGGTTTATCGCGAGCTGAGGATGTTCGCGTTCGTCGAGATGCTCGTGTTTGTAATTATGACTCTTTCCGGGTTTTTCTACATCTGGAGAAAGGGTGCGCTGGATTGGGCCGAGCCGGACCGCTCCCGGCGGAAGCTGTAACCATTCGAAATGCTACCCGACAATTTGCGAGAGCATCCCGTGGCCGCGGCCGTGGAGGCGTTTGACGCCGGCGCGGTGATTGCCGGCAAGTTCGACCGGAAGGAACTGACGCTCGAAACGCCTCCGGCCAAGATCGTGAGTGTCTGCGGATTCCTCAAGTACGATCGGAAGTTCGTTCGTCTCAGCACCGTGACGGCGGTGGACCGCTATCCGGCGGAACCGCGGTTCGAAGTGGTGTACCACCTGCACTCCGTCGAGCCTTGCCAACGGCTGCGCCTGAAATGCCGCGTGCGGGGCGAGGACCCGGTTATCGAATCGGTCGTCTCGGTGTGGCGCTCGGCGAACTGGTACGAGCGCGAGGTATTCGACCTGTTCGGGATCCAGTTCGTGAACCATCCCGATTTGCGGCGCATTCTGTTGCCGGACGACTGGGAAGGCCACCCGCTGCGCAAAGACTACCCGATCGCCGGGACGAGGGTCTGAACCATGAGCGCGCCGGAAGAACCCCCGCCCCAATTCGGCCCCCGCCGCATGGTCCTGAACATGGGGCCGCAGCACCCCTCGACGCACGGCGTGCTGCGGCTGGTGTTGGATCTGGACGGCGAAAACATCGTCAACTGCCAGTTGGATATCGGCTACCTGCACACCGGCATCGAGAAAGAGTTCGAGGTCAAGACCTACCAGCAGGCGGTCACGCTGACGGACCGCGTGGACTACCTGGCGCCGCTCTCCATGAACCTGGGGTACTGTCTGGCGGTGGAGAAGTTGCTGGGGCTCGAGATTCCGCCGCGGGCGCAGTGGATGCGCGTGATGCTCACCGAACTCACGCGGCTGAACAGCCACTTGGTGTGGCTGGGAACGCACGCGCTGGATATCGGCGCCATGAGCGTCTTCCTTTACTGCTTCCGCGAGCGCGAGGATATTCTGCGCATCTTCGAGATGTTCTCGGGGCAGCGGATGATGACCAGCTATTTCCGCATTGGCGGGCTGGCGCTCGAGCCGCCGCGCGGCTGGCACGAGCGGGTGAAGAAATTCATCGACGTTTTCCCCAGCCGCATCGACGAGTATGAAGACCTGCTGACCTCCAACCGCATCTGGATCGGGCGGACCCGCGGAGTGGGCGTCATGGCGCTCGAAGACATGCTCGATCTGGGCGTCACCGGGCCCATGCTGCGGGCCGCGGGCTTGAAGATCGACTCGCGCAAGGAGGAGCCCTATTCGAGTTACGAGCAGTTCGATTTCGAAGTGCCCACCCGCACCGAGAGCGACGTCTACGCCCGCTACCAGGTGCGCATGGAAGAGATGCGACAGAGCGTGCGCATCGTCCGGCAGGCCATGGACGGCATGCCTGAGGGGCCGTGGAAGGCCGACGACCCGCACGTGGTGCTGCCCGACCGCGAAAAGATGAAGACCCAGATGGAGGCTCTCATTTACCACTTCAAGATCGTGACCGAGGGCTTCCGCGTGCCGGAGGGAGAAGTCTACCAGGTAATTGAATCGCCGCGCGGAGAGCTGGGCTTCTACGTGGTGAGCGACGGCGGGGCCAAGCCCTACCGGGTGCACATGCGGACGCCCAGTTTTGGCAACCTGCAAGCCGTGCCTAAAATGGTGGAAGGCACTCTGATCGCGAACGTGATTGCAGCCATCGGCAGCATGGATTTTGTACTGGGTGACACGGACCGCTGATGACCTTTTCTCCACAACTCGAAGCCCAAATTGCGAAGCTTCTGAAGAGCTATCCCGAGGGGCGGCAGCGCGCGGCCATGGTTCCGATGCTGCTCTACGCGCAGGATGAAGTGGGCCACGTCTCCGAGGAGTTGATCGAGGAGGTCGCCAGGCGCCTGGGCGTGACCGCGCTCCAGGTCAACGAGGTGCTTTCCTATTACTCCATGCTGCACCGCCAGCCGTTGGGGAAGTACCACGTGCAGATCTGCACCAATATCAGTTGCCTGCTCCGCGACGGCGACAAGCTGTGGAAACACGCCTGCCAGAAGCTCGGCATTGGGCACAAGGAGGTAACCGGGGACGGGCAGATTTCCATCGAAGAAGTGGAATGCATAGGGGCGTGCTCGTGGGCGCCGGCCATCCAGGTGAACTACGATTTTCACCACTTCGTGACACCCGAGAAACTGGACCAGCTTCTGGACGACCTGAGGAAGAAGCCGTAGGCGATGCTGTACAACGAACCCAGCCCGCTCGAGACCAGGGTGTTGACGCGCCGCTTCGGATTGCCGAACTCGGCAACGCTTGCCACGTATCTCGCGACGGAGGGCTACCAGGGGTTTCTGAAGGCCGCGGGGATGAAGCCGGAGGAGATCATCGGGGAAGTCAAGGTTTCGAACCTGCGCGGGCGCGGCGGGGCGGGATTCCCGGCGGGGATGAAGTGGAGCTTTGTGCCGCGCACTTCGCCCAAGCCGAAATACATCGTGGTGAACGCCGACGAGAGCGAGCCGGGCACGTGCAAGGACCGCGTGCTGATGGAAAACGATCCGCACCAGTTGATCGAAGGCGTGCTGATCGCGGGCCTGGCCGTAGGCGCGCACGCCGGCTACATTTACGTGCGCGGCGAATACCGCTACCTGATCGAGATCCTGGATAAAGCCATCGCCGAGGCGTACGCCAACGGCTGGCTGGGGAAGAACATACAGGGCACGGGGTTCGATTTCGATCTCTACACGCACACCGGGGCGGGGGCCTACGAGTGCGGCGAGGAATCGGCGCTACTGGAATCGCTCGAGGGCAAGCGCGGGATTCCGCGCATCCGGCCGCCATTCCCGGCGGTGGTGGGCGCCTTTCAGTGTCCCACCGTGCTCAACAACGTGGAGACCTTCTGCGCGGTGCCGGCGATTCTGCGCGATGGCGGCGCGGCCTTCGCGGCGCTGGGCGTGCCGAGGGCCGGCGGAACCAAGATGGTCTGCCTCACCGGCCACCTCAACAAGCCCGGCGTGTACGAGCTGCGCATGGGCTTCCCGGTGAAACAGATGATCGAGGAAGTGGGCGGCGGCATTCCGAACGGCAGGAAACTGAAGGCGTTCATTCCGGGCGGATCGAGCTGCCCGGTGCTGACGGCCGAAGAGTGCGAAGGCCTCACCATGGATTACGACGCCATGGCGGCGCGGAAGACCATGCTCGGTTCGGGCGGCGTCATCATTATGGACGAAGACACGTGCATGGTAAAGGCCGCCATGCGCATCATGCGGTTTTACGCGCACGAAAGCTGTGGCTGGTGCATTCCGTGCCGCGAGGGCACCACGTGGCTGCGCAAGATTCTGGTGCGGTTGCACGAGAGCGGCGGGACGCGCGGCGACATCGACCTGGTCGGAGACATCGCGAAGAACATGCTGGGGCGCACGTTCTGCCCGCTGGGGGACGCCGCCGCCATGCCGATCATCTCGATTGTCGAGAAGTTCCGGAGTGAGTTCGAGGACCATCTGAGCGGAAAGGCGTGCCCGTAGATGGATGATCTGGCGGAGCTTTGTACTACTATCCATCACATTCTTCGCGCGCCGCGACGAATTGTGGGGCAGGTTTTTAGGGGTACCCCCTGGGTCCGGCGGATTGTCAATCCGCCTGCCGCCCTTGTACGCGCCCGCCCCGGCCTTGGAGGATCGCCAACACCGTTTGCGGCTTGCCGCTATGCGGGGCAGGATTCCATCCTGCGCGCCGAGTTTGGGGTGCCCCCTGGGCCCGGCGCCGGGCAAAGTAGCAGAGCCGCAACCAAAAATATGCAGTGTCGGTGGACAGGCGGGCCGAGTACCACTCGGCCGCAGGCTGCCAGCCTGCCCCACAAGAATCGTCGCAGACTGCGAAGGTTTGACAGTGTAGTACAGCGCAGCATGGTGATGACTTAGATGCCCGACCTGGTGACACTCACGATTGACGGCCGGCAGGTCGAGGCCCCGCCGGGGACGCTGGTGATCGACGCCGCCCGGCGGGTGGGCATCGACATCCCCTCGTTCTGCTACTACGAGGGCCTCACGCTGCAAGCCGCCTGCCGCATGTGCCTGGTGGAAGTGGAGAAGATGCCGAAGCTGATGACGGCCTGCACGCTTCCCGTTTCCGAGGGCATGGTGGTGCGGACCGAAACCGCGCAGGTGGCCGCGGCCCGCAAGTACATGCTGGAATTCCTGCTCACCAACCACCCGCTCGATTGCCCGGTGTGCGACAAGGGCGGCGAGTGCGAATTGCAGGACATGACGTTCCGCTACGGCGCGGGCGAGAGCCGTTTCACGGAAGAGAAAGTTCACACGCCGGAGACGCAGTTTTCGCCGGTGGTGTTCTACGACGCGCCGCGCTGCATTCTGTGCTTCCGCTGCGTGCGCATCTGCAACGAAGGGATGGGGGTCAACGCGCTCGGCGTCGTCAACCGCGGGGTGCTGTCGGAGATCGCTCCCAACAAGGGCGACCACCTGGAATGCGACGAGTGCGGCGCGTGCATCGATATTTGCCCGGTGGGCGCGCTCACCAGCGGTGCCTACCGGTACAAGACGCGGCCGTGGGAAATGACCCACGTGGGAACCATCTGCGCGCACTGCTCGGATGGATGCAAGACTACGCTGGGCGTTCGCAACGACCGCATCATCCGCGGCACCAACCGCGACCGCTCCGGCATGAACGGCGAGTTCCTGTGCATCAAGGGGCGCTACGGGTTCGATTTCTACGATCATGCGGAGCGGCTCCAAGCACCGTTGATGCGCGTCGAGGGCGAGCTGAAAGAGGTCTCCTGGGCGCAAGCGCTGAAGGCCGTCGCGGAAAAGTTCAACCAGACGATCGCGGATGGCGGCAGCTTCGGGGTGATCGGCAGTAACCACACCACCAACGAAGAGAATTTCTATCTGCGGAAGTTCGCGCGCGCGGTGCTGCGCACCAACCACATCGACCATCACCGCACCGGCGACCTGCCGGCGCTGCTGGATGCGCTCGGCGGCGCGAGCGGCCAACTGGCCACTGTCGCGGACCTCTACGAGCGCAAAGCCTTTCTCATCCTCGGCGCCGATCTGGCGCTGGAGCATCCCCTGCTCTCGTATCAAATCCGCGCCAACTACCGGCACCACCGGGCGCGCGTCTACGTGGTGACGCCGAAACCCGTCCGCGAAGACCATTATGCCGCCGCCATCGTGCGCGGCGGCGACTACGAATCGCTGCGCGGCCAGCTCAAGGGCGAGCCCGAACTGGTCATCCTGTTCGACGATTCCGTGAAGGGCGACGGCGTTCGCAAACTGGTGGAGTTCGGCGCGTCGCTGGGCATCCCGGTGAAGTACATCTGCCTGCTGGACTACTCGAACTCGCGCGGCGCGCTGGCGATGGGGCTGACGCCGGGTGAAGGCGGCATGCGCGTGGATGAGATGCTGGAGGCGGAACTCGACGTACTGTGGGTGGTGGGGGCGAACCCAGGGGCCGGGCGTGCCGGCTTTATGGTTGTGCAGGATTTGTTCTTGACCGAGACGGCGCGCGTGGCGGATGTGGTGTTGCCGGCGGCGTGCGCGTACGAAAAGAATGGCACGGTTACCAATGTCACGGGTGAGGTGCAGCGTCTGACGCGCGCCGTCAACACCATGGGCGCCAAGCCGGACCTGGAAATCATGGGGTTTCTGGCGCGCGAGATGGGCGCGGCGGCGGCGCTCGGTCCGTGGACGCCGGAAGCGGTGTGGGAAGAGATTCGCAAGGCGGCCGACGCGCGCATCCCCGTCGACAACCGGCCCGATCCGACGCATTCCGACCACAACGGGTTGTTCGCGTCCGGCACGCTCGGGCGCTATTCTAGGGTTCTGAATTCGGTCGTGGAAGGCCGCTTGGACCGCTAAATGGACTCGTTCATCGTCATCACGCTGATCAAGATCGCGGTCGTCTTTGCGACCCTGCTGATGACGCTCCTCTACCTGCAATGGGTGGAGCGGAAGGTGATTGCCCACATCCAGGTGCGTCCCGGGCCGTATCGCGTGGGCCCGCACGGTCTTTTTCAGCCGATCGCCGATGTGATCAAGCTGATCACCAAAGAAGATCTCATCCCGCCGTACGTGAACAAGCCGCTGTACCTGGCGGCGCCGTTCATCGCCATGACCATGGCGCTGCTTCCGATTTCCGTGATTCCGTTCGGTCCCCGCATCGAGGTGGCGGGCTACTGGACCTGGATGCAGCTCACCGATTTGAACATCGGGGTGCTGTTCGTGCTGGCGGTCGCATCCATGGGCGTGTACGGAATCGCGCTGGCCGGCTGGTCGTCGAACAACAAGTACGCGCTGCTGGGCGGGCTGCGCAGTTCGGCGCAGATGATCAGCTACGAACTGCCGCTCTCGCTGGCCATCGCCGCGCCGCTGCTGATTTCCAACACCCTGAGCTTGCGGGAACTGGTGGAGCGACAGGCAGGCAGCATCCTGGAGTGGAACATCCTGCACGGGCCGTTTCCGCAGGTTTTGAGCTTCCTCATTTTTCTGATTGCCGGCTTCGCGGAGACCAACCGCGTGCCATTCGATCTGCCGGAAGCCGAAAACGAGCTGGTGGCCGGCTTCCACGTGGAGTACAGTAGCATGAAGTTCGCGTCGTTCTTCATGGCCGAATACGCCAACATGATCACCGTAAGCTCAATGGCGACGCTGCTGTTTCTGGGCGGCTGGGTGGCGCCCTGGCCGGCCCGGTACGGGTCGAGCCTGGTGCCGGCCGTGATCTTCGCGGGCGCGGGCGTGGTGGCGCTCTACCATGGCATGCACCCGAGCCACCGGCGCGACCGGCGCACGCTTCCCGTATTTGGAGCGGCCTTCCTCGGGATCGCGGCGGTTTTCCTGCTGCCGGTGGTGCAGGCATGGCTGCTGCCGCTCTTCTGGTTCTGCGCCAAGACGGGTTCGGTGCTTTTTACTTTTATGTGGGTTCGCGGCACGCTGCCGCGGCTCCGCTATGACCAACTCATGGGCTTCACCTGGAAGTTCCTTTTCCCGGTCGCGGTTGCGAACTTGCTGGTGACCGGCTTTCTGGTTGCGTGGTTGGGATGAAATGACCCTTGCTATCTTTCTGATCTTCGCGGTCATCGCGGTGGTGTGCGCCATCAACGTGGTGGTGCAGACGCATCCGATTTCGAGCGCCATCTCGCTGGTGGGCGTGATGGGATCGCTGGCGGTTCTCTACCTGCAATTGGGTGCGGAGTTCATCGCGGCGGCGCAGGTGATCGTCTACGCGGGCGCCATCATGGTGCTTTTCGTGTTCGTGATCATGCTGTTGAACGCGGGAGCGGAGTCCAAGCACGGCCGGTCGCTCATGGCGCAGTTGCTGGGCGCGCCGCTGCTCGTCGCCCTGCTCGGGCTGCTGGCGTATTTCGTAGAGCGCCTTTACCCGCGAGGCGTCATGGTGCATTTCGGCGGCTTCACGCACGGCACCCCGCTCGATATCGGCCGCGCGCTGTTCACCACCTACCTGCTGCCCTTTGAGGCGACTTCGATTCTGATCCTGATCGGCATCCTGGGCGCCATTGTTCTGGCGCGGAAGGAGATGGACTGACATGACGGACGTCCCGGTCCCGATTTCCTGGTTTCTGACGCTGAGCGCGGTGCTGTTCGTGCTGGGCGTGGCGGGCTTCGTGTTCCGGCGCAGCGTGATCACCGTGTTCATGTCGATCGAGCTGATGCTGAACGCCGTGAACCTCAGCTTTGTGACGTTTTCCTACCAGCTCAAGCAGGTCAACGGGCACCTCTTCGCGTTCTTCGTGATGGTGGTGGCGGCGGCCGAGGCGGCCGTGGGGCTGGCGATCATCCTGACGGTTTTCAAGAACCGGGAAACTTTGGATATCGATGATGTGGATTCGATGAAGAACTAGATGCAACTCTGGCTCATACCGATACTTCCGCTGGCGGGCTTCCTGATCAACGGCCTGCTGGGCCGGCGGTTCGCCAAGGGGACCGTCAATGCCGTCGCCATCGGCAGCGTGGCTCTTTCGTTTGCGTGGGTGCTGAAGACGATCTTCGCGCTCAGTCCGCTGGCGGGCGCTTACAGCGAGCATTACTTCACCTGGATCCGAAGCGGAGCGCTCAATATCGGGTGCGATTTCGCCGTCGACCGGCTCACCATCGTCATGCTGCTGGTGGTAACCGGGGTGGGCGCGGTGATCCATGTGTATTCCATCGGCTACATGGCGCATGAAGGGGGCTACTACCGGTTCTTTGCGTTTCTGAACCTCTTCATGTTCTTCATGCTGGTTCTGGTGCTGGCTTCGAACTACCTGGTGATGTTCGTCGGATGGGAGGGTGTGGGCCTGTGCAGCTACCTGCTGATCGGGTTCTATTTCGATAAGAAGTTTGCCACCGACGCCGGCAACAAGGCCTTCATCGTGAACCGCATCGGCGACTTCGGCTTCTCGCTGGCCATGTTTTACATGGTGAAGAATTTCGGGTCGCTCGATTTCGCCACGGTGTTTAAGCAGGCGCCGGGCGCGCCGGAGGCGACGCTCACCATCATCGGCCTGCTGCTGATGCTGGGCGCGTGCGGCAAATCCGCTCAGCTTCCGCTGTATGTCTGGCTGCCCGACGCCATGGCGGGCCCCACCCCGGTTTCCGCGCTCATCCACGCCGCCACCATGGTGACCGCGGGCGTCTACATGACGGCGCGGTCGTGGGCCATCTACACACACGCTCCGGCGGCCATGAACACCATCGCGGTCATCGGCGTAGCCACCGCGTTCTTCGCGGCCACCATCGGCCTGGCGCAGAACGACATCAAGAAGGTCTTCGCCTACTCGACGGTTTCGCAGCTTGGATACATGTTCCTGGGGGTGGGCTGCGGGGCGTTTTCGGCGGGCATCTACCATTTGGTGACACATGCGTTTTTCAAGGCGCTGCTGTTCCTCGGGGCGGGCAGCGTCATCCACGCGCTTTCCGGCGAACAGGACCTGCGCCATATGGGCGGCCTGCGCAAGAAGATCCCGTGGACGTATGCGACCATGATGTGCGCGGCGGTGGCCATTGCGGGCGTGCCGCCGTTCTCCGGGTTTTTCAGCAAGGACGCCATTCTGGTGGCCGCCCATCAACACGCGCCGTGGATGTACTGGCTGGGCACGCTCACCGCCGGCATAACCGCCTTCTACGTGTTCCGCGCCATTTTCCTGGCCTTTTTCGGCGAGTACAGGGGCGACAAACATGCGCACGAATCGCCGCCCGTGATGCTGATTCCGCTGGCGATTCTGGCGCTGCTGTCGCTTGCCGGCGGATTCCTCTTCAAAGTGCCGCAGTTCCTGGCGCCGATTTTCCCCGCGATGGAGGCACCCGAGAATCCCGCGCTGGTCGCGATCTCGGTCGTGGCGGGCGTGATGGGGATCGCGCTGGCTTGGCTGATGTACGTGGCCCAGCCGGGCATGGCGGAATCGTTCGCGGCGAACGTGCAGGGCCTCTACACGCTGGTCTACAACAAGTACTTCGTGGATGAGATCTACGCCGCGGCGGTGGTGAATCCGGTGGTCAGCGGCTCGCGCGAGGTGCTGTGGAAAGGCGTGGACGTGAGGCTGATCGATGGCGCGGCCAACGGAGTTGGCGCCCGCGCCCGCAACGTCGGCAGCCTGCTGCGGCTGATACAATCCGGCAACATACGCAGCTACGCCACGTGGGTGCTGTTGGGCTCGGTGCTGCTGATCGTGGCGATGGGGATCGCGTGGGGCCTCCGATGAACCTGCCGACCCTCATTCTGGGGCTGCCGCTGGCGGGATTCCTGGTCGCGCTGCTGGTGCCGCGTTCTTCGCCCAAAGGCAGCCGCGTCTGGGCCCTCGCCATTTCGCTGGCCACCTTTGCCGCATCGCTGGCCTTGCCCGTGGTATTC
>JBAWDI010000537.1:0-7506 GCA_049590695.1 Bryobacteraceae bacterium | reverse complement strand
GCGGCTGCGGCGGCCGCCGGCTCCTCGCCCTTCAGCTTGCTACGAAGCTCGGCCATCTTCGCTTCTATTTGGTCAAGCTGGTGCTGATAACCTACCAGCGCCGCTTGCAGAGTTTCGGAATCCAGATGTGTAGGCATAAAGAACCGATTATACTCACAAGTGACTCGCCGTGGGTAAGTGGGTCAGTAAGTGCGGCGGTAGCGCCGGGCCCAGAGAGCACCCGCTTGCTCGATCGCCGCCGGGCGGCACCTTCAGGCGGTCATCGCCAACGGCGACCGGGCGTTGTTCCAGGCTTCCAGGCTGTGTTCGGTGACGCCAGTGCTGCGCAGGCAGACACTGATTCGCTGCGCGGACGGCATGTCTTCCAGGTGACCCAGACGCCACTCGACCAAATAGAGCAAGTGCGCGAGACGGGAATCGCTTCCTTCCGGGTGATGGTGGTAGCGGATGGCTTCCACATGCCTGGCGGGCAATCTCCAGTGCGCGGCAATATCCGCGCCGGCCTTTCCGTGGTCGCACCCCATCAGGAGGTTCTCGGCGTACACCGGCGGGCATCCATGATCGAGCAGCCCCCGCATGGTGGCGGAATCGAATAGATTGAGCCGGTCCAGCAGCAGCTTCCCGACGTCATGCAACAGCCCGCACAGAAAAGCCTCCTCGGGGTCGACCGCCAGCACCCGGGCCGCAAGGTGATGGGCCAGTTCCGCCGCTTCCAGGGCATGCGGCAGCAGGAGCCGCAAGGATGGCCGGGTGAAGAGTGGCCGGAGGACGCTGGCCAGAACGATCTTGCGAGTAGTCGGGAAGCCCAGGCGCATGACCGCACTGCGAATCGTGGCTACCTCCGGGTAGCCCATGAATAATGGCGAGTTCGCAACCCGCACCAGGTTCCCGGCGACCGTTGGATCGGCCGCCGCGATCTTGTCGATCTGCCCCGCGGTGGATTCCGGCCGGTCCAGAAGTTGCAGAATCCGAATGGCAGCCTGTGGAAAAACCGGCAGCGGAGACTTGGCGAAAGCCTTGACGTCGGTCCCTCCCGCCACATGCTCGAGCGCATTCACGGGGTCCATGCTCCACGAATTCTTTTCCGCCAGACGGCGCAACTCGGCGACGATTTCCGCGGGTGAACGCGGCTCGGTAGGGCGAAGCTCGTACAGCTCGTCAAAGCGATTCGCAATATGGATAACCTCGGCCAGCCGCCGGAAGTGTTTCGGAGCATCTGCCGGGTGGTGGAACGCGCTCAGCAATGCGGGTACCAGCGCCTCATCGTCCGCCACATAGGGAACAGCTTCGACCGGCGAATGATGCAGCAGCGCCGCCGACTTTACACCGACCTTCACCGGAGTCGCCAGAAACATTTGGTGGGCGATGCACTGTGCTACCGCCGCGACTCGCCGGCAGTGGGCGAGCAAACTCAAGTCGGTTGGCGCGCACGCACTGAGTCCCGGCGACATGGCTGCTATTTATATCGGGGAACCTCCCGCATACTTCTCTGCTCTCCTTGGTTAGCAGCACCCCGCTACCCCTTCTCCGGCATGACCATCAGCACCACGCGCGAGGGGTGCGCGGGATCGTGGTACACCGTCTGGCTGGCCTTGACGACGCGGGTCTCATCGGCAATCGGCGCGCCCGTGTTGGGGTTGCGGTCGAACCTGGGAAAGTTGGCGCTGGAAATCTCCACCCGGATTCGGTGGCCCTTCAGAAACACGTTGCTGGTCACTCCCGCGTCCACCGCCACCATGTAGATATCGCCCGCCTGCGCCAGTTCGGGCTTCTCCAGAGAGTTGCGGTATCGCAGCCGCAGGATCCCGTCGGTCAGGTTGCGCGCGTAGCCGTCGGGAAACACGTCCACCAGCTTGGCCGTGAAGTCCGTATCGATGGCGCTGGTGGAGATGTAGAGCACCACCTTGACCGGCCCGATAGCCTCCACGTCCCTCTTCAGCGGCCTGGTGGAGTATACCAGCACGTCCGCGCGCCGCTCCACCGGGCGCTGGTCCATCGGCCCCCAGGGGAAGACCCGCGGATTGCAGCACACGGCGCCGCCGCGCGTGGGCGCCGGGTCGCGCGGGTCGAACACATAATGGTCCTGGGAGCCATGCCGTGCGGGCCTGTCGCTCAGGGCGCCGTCGCCCTGGAGCGTGTTGGCGCGGCCGCTGCCGTCCAGGTAGAGGTTTCGCGCGCGGGCCTGCTCCGGTGGCCACTCACGCTCCTCGCGCCACCGGTTGGCGCCCATCACGAAGATCTCGACCGGCGGCTTGGAAACCAGCGGCGTGTCTTTCCCCATCAGCCACTGGTCGAACCACTCCAGTTGCAGCGAGCGCATCGGCGCCGAGGCCTGGGGTCCGAAATCCACGCCCGCGAATCGGTACGACATGTTGTGCGGCCACGGCCCCACCAGAATCCGGTTCAGCCCCGAAGTCTTGTGCAGCGCCGCGTAGGCCTCCAGATCGCTCTGAACGAAGTTGTCGTACCACCCCCCCACCGAAAACACGGGGATGCGGACTTTCTGAATCCGCTCTTTGGTGCTGATGGCGCGCCAGAACGAATCGAACGCCGGATGATCCATCGCCTCCTGGTACATTTCCGATAGCCTGCCGGTGGCGGCCACGTCCGCCGTGCGCAGCGGCAGGTGCAGCACAAACTTGCTGAAATCCGGCTGATAACCCGGCACCTTCAGGTTCTCGGACATCCACTCTAGCCGGTTCCCCAGCTTCATGGCGCCGCCGGTGGAGTAGAACCGGTCGCGGTAATCGTCGTACCCCGAAACCACCGGGAAGATGGCCTTCAAGTGCGGATTGTCGAGAAGTGCTACCTTCCACTGCACGATCCCCAGGTACGAGCCGCCCATCATGCCGACCTTGCCGTCCGACCACGGCTGCCGCGCGATCCAATTCAAGGTGTCGTCGCCGTCCGCCGGCTCCTGTTTCAGCGGCTGGAACGATCCCTCCGATTCGTAGCGCCCGCGCACGTCCTCCACCATCACCGCGTAGCCGTGGTCAACGAAGGCCTGGTAATTCGGGGTGAGGCCGGCGCCTTTCCCATAGGGCGTGCGCACCAGAATCGCGGGGACTCGGGCATGCTCGGAGGGCAGAAACACGTTGGCCGACAGGTGTACCCCGTCGCGCATCGGAACCGGCACGTTCAGTTGCCTGACCGCGGGGCTCTGCGCCCAGGCCAGACCGGCGCAAAGCAGGCACAAGACCATCTGTGGGGCAGGATTCCATCCTGCGCGGCGGTTGGTAACCGCCGCCGGCGTTTGGCCGATTGACAATCGGCCGCAGCTTACCAAGCTGCCCCACATTAGGTGCAGCACTCGCACAACAAATCCCAATACTGGTTCCCGATTCGCTCTACCCGGTGGCGCGCCCCAACATGCGCGGCTCCCCGAAGGCCAATCGCACGGGCCACCTCAGGAATCGATGTTAGCAGAATCAGGTGCTGGCGCAAGGACTCCCGCTCCGCCACGCCGGGCGCGATGCGCAGGCAGGCGTCCTCGGGAAACCGCGCGCACTCCGCGGCGTCCGTCACCAGGACCGGCTTACCGATCCCCATCAGCCGGATGGTGATCCCCGAAGTCTCCCCCGCCCCCGGATACCGCAAGTTGATGCAGGCATCCACCGACGACGCCGCCAGCCAGAATTCGCGTTCCTCGAGATACCGCAAGCGGGCCACGCCGGGCCCGCCCAGGAGTGGTTCCACCGCCCGTTCCAGGTCCGTCGAGACGAATTCGCCCGCCACCAGCAGCGCCGTCCGCGGGTTCTCCCGATGCACACCCGCGAAAGCTTCCAACACCGCGGGCAGCCGCTTGGATTCCCGCAGATATCCGAACACGCCAAACAGGAACGTCCCCGGTTCGACGCCCAGCCGCCGGCGGTACCGCGCCACCTCCTCTTCCCCAGGCTGCGCCGGCGCCTGAAAAAGATGGGGGATCTCCACCACCCGCGCTTCCGGTGCGTGTTCCTTCACCGCGCGCGCCGCCGCCGGATTATGCACCACCACCGCCAGTGCGCGCTCCGCCACGCGCCGTAACAAGGCGTACTTGAAGTACCGGCTGTCCGTGGCCGAACTCGCGCGGCCGCGCCAAAGTTCCCCCGCCAGGCCTCGGTTCCACTCGCCGTAGTTGTAAACGAACTCCTCTATATAGGCTGGTTCGTCCAGTTGTCCCAGCAGGAAATGGTGCAACACGGCATCGTGCAGCGTCACCACGCCGGGCCGCTCCAGTGCGCGCCGGTAGATCTGGGCATGCAGCGCGTTATTGCCCAGGTGGTAGAGCGCCACGTCGCAGGGCCCAGGGGGCGCCCCCGGCGACATTCGCACGCGGCCGTGGCGCCGTAGCTCGAGCGCGAGCGCCGCGGCATAATCCGCCACGCCCGTCCGCGCCGGCGGCATGGGGGAATAGAACCCGACGGTCACGCCTTCCGCTCTCCGAACAGTGCCGTCCCTACGCGCACGCAGGTGGCGCCTTCTTCGATGGCCGCCTCCAGATCGTGCGACATCCCCATCGAAAGCTGCCTCAGGCCGTGCCGCTCCGCCAGTTCCCGCAGCCGCCGGAAGTAGGGGCGGGAGGCCTCGGGGTTTTCCGTCCAGGGCGGCATGGTCATCAGGCCGAGCAATCGCAGGTTGCCGCACCCGCGCACGGCTTCGATCAACTCCACCAGCGACGCCGGGTCCGCCCCGCTCTTGGCTTCTTCTTCCGAGAGCTTCACCTCCAGCATGATGTCCAGGGCGCGCCCCGCGTCGTTCAACCGCCGCGCCAGCCTGGGGGAATCCACCGTCTGGATGACCTGAAAGAACTGCGCGGCCTTTTGGGACTTGTTGGACTGCAAATGCCCGATCAGGTGAAAGCGCGCATCCGCCAAATCCGCCACCTCCGGGGCCTTGTCCTCGAACTCCCGGACGTAGTTCTCGCCGAACTCCCGCAGCCCCAGTTCATAGGCTTCGCGGATCGCCGCCGCCGGGAACAATTTGGTCACCGCCAGTAAGGTAATTTCCGCCGGATCGCGCCGCGCGCGCGCGGCCGCCCGCCCGATGCGCTCCCGCACTGCGGCCAGCCTTTCCCGCAAGTTCCCCATGGCCGGTTGCACGCTTCAGTATACCGGGACTCCAGAGCGGCGGAATTAACCGGCCCGGATAGGATTTGTATCTCTATCGTCATTGAGATCTGTTACCCTAGTTCTATCGGATTTGGAGGTTCAAAATGCGTCTAAAGTTCACCGTGCTGTTCGTGCTATTGGTGTTTGTGGCCGTCCCGGCTTTTGCGCAAGCTGGGGGGGTTGCGGGAATCTCCGGCGTCGTCCGGGATCCATCGGGCGCGGTTGTGCCCGGCGCCAAGGTTGTGATTTCGAGCGAGGGGCAAGGCACCATCCGCACCCTGGAAAGCAACGATGCCGGGCTTTTCACGGCGCCCGGCCTGGCGCCCGGCTCGGGCTATCAAGTCACCGTCACGGCTGCGGGTTTTGCCCCGTACGAGGCCAAGAACATGGTCCTGCTGGTTGGCCAGAATATCGACCTGAAGGTGGCATTGGCAGTCGCGACATCCGCCACGCAGGTGGAGGTGACGTCCGTGGCGCCCCTGGTGGAAGACACCAAGTCGGATGTTTCGGGCGTGGTGAATCTGAGATCGATTCAGGACCTGCCGATCAACGGGCGCCGCGTGGACTCCTTCGTCCTGCTGACGCCCGGCGTGAGCAATGACGGATATTATGGCTTGCTGACTTTCCGCGGCGTCGCGGGACAGAATTCGTTCCTGGTGGATGGCACCGATACCACCGAACAGTTCTACAACGAAAACGCCGGCCGCACCCGCATCGCATCGCAGATCTCGCAGGACGCGGTGCAGGAATTCGAAGTGGTGTCCTCGAATTACTCGGCCGAGTATGGGCGCGCGATGGGCGGGGTGGTAAACACCGTCACGCGCAGTGGCACGAACAATTGGCACGGCGGGGCCTTCTGGTTCTACCGCAGCACGGAGATGATCGGGCAGGATCCGTTCTCCGCGGTGGTGGCTTCGGAGAAGCGCAACCAGGCCGGCGCCACGCTCGGCGGCCCCATCAAGAAGGACAAGCTGTTCTTCTTCCTGAGCACCGAGGTGACGCGGCGCGACTTCCCGATGACCAGCAGCCTCAACACCACGGCGGTCAACGGCACCACGCGAACCTGGAACCTGTGCGGAGTTGCGAGCGGCAGCGGGACGAGCCTAGTGCCGGCGGCCACCGCCGCCCAGTGCAACGCGATCAACGCATTGATCCCGCGGTTCTTCGGTGTGATTCCACGAACGCTGGACCAAGAGCTCTATTTCGGCCGGCTGGATTACCATGTGACCGACCGTCACACTCTGAGCGCCAGTTTCAACTTCCTGCACGACATTTCGCCCAACGGCATTCAGACCAGCGTTTCGTCGACCAGCGGTTCGGCGCTGACCGGCAATGGCGACGACTACGTGACGGTGCGCAATGGAAGGCTGGCCTGGACGTGGGTCCCCACTTCGAGTTTCGTGAACGAGGCCCATTTTGGTTTTGCATCCGACCGCCAGGCCGACTCATTCGACCAGGCGGAGTTGGGCCAGGGCCTGGGCTACCTGCAGGTTTCGGTCAACGGCACGCAACTGGGGCCGGCCAGCTATCTGCCGCGCGTCGAGCCGAGCGAAAGCCGCTTCGAATTTCAGGACAACGCTTCCTGGACGAAGGGTACTCACACCTTGAAGTTCGGCACGGACATTGCCACCACTGAAGATTATGTCTATTACATTTCGCCTGCTTTCGGCTCCTACACCTACCAGACGGTCAATGCCTTCGCGCTGGATTATTCCAACCCGTCGGGCGTGAAGTACTGGTCAAGCTATTCCCAGGGGTTTGGCAATCCGGTGCTCGACACCAGAATCAACGACTACGGGTTCTACGCGGAGGATCAGTGGCGCGCCACGTCCAGGCTGAACGTGAACTACGGCGTGCGGTACGAATACGCGAAACTGCCGCAGCCCAAAGTCTGCAACCAGGACTATCCCTTGACTTGCAAGCTGTATTCGTCGCCGAAGAACTTCGCGCCGCGCCTGGGACTTACTTACCGCTTGAATGATAAGACGGTCATACAGGCCGGCTACGGGATGTTCCATGCCCGCTTCCAGAGCGGGACTATCGACGACCTGTTCACCACGGGGAACGGGCTTTACCAGCAGAGTGTGAGCCTGACGGGATTTCCGGGCAATACCCCGTCGCAATACGCCGCGGGTCCGGTTTTCCCCAACTCTCTGAGCGCCGTTCCGTCGGCGGCCACGACGGCCTCGGGCGTCAACCTGCAGGAGTACTCTCCCAACATGAAGACGCCGTACTCGGAACAGGGCAACATTGGAATCCAGCGCCAAATCAGCAGTGACGTGGGGGTGACGGTTTCCTACCTGTGGAGCCGGGGATTGCAGATGGTCGGCGTCCGCGATCTGAATTTTCCGACGAACACCACAAACTTTACCTACACCATCGACAACGCCAGCGGCAGCCCGGTGGGCAGTTACAC
>JBAWDI010000536.1:0-4957 GCA_049590695.1 Bryobacteraceae bacterium | reverse complement strand
CCATCAGCGCGCGGCGGCCCATGGCAGCGGCGGCCGCGGGCACCTCCCGCACCTTGCCCTCGCCGAAGAGAATGCGCGCCGCGGTCGAGAACTCGAATGGCATGGCCATTACCAATCCTGGCCGGCGGGATAGATGTTGCCGTAGACCACGCGGCTGCGCGGCTCGGCCAGCATTTCCGCCACTCTTTCGGCCCAGGCCTGGTAATGCACGGTGGCCTTATGGCGGGCGGGGGCTTCCGTATCGCGGTAGGCTTCGACCAGCACGAACCGCGAGGGGTCGCCGGCCTGCTGGACCGCGTCGAAGCGGGCGATGCCCGGCTCCTTCACACTGTTGGCGGCGTTTTCAATGGTGGCCAGCTTAAAGGCCTCGATGTGTTCCGGTTTGACGTGCACGTGCACGTGAACGATCAGCATGGGATGGCTCCTTCCAACTATGATAGGGGACGATGATCCAAACCGTCACCGTCTACTGCGCCTCGAGCGAGAAGTCGCCGCCCTTGTACCTGGAAGCCGCGGAGCGTCTGGGGCGCGCGCTGGCCCGCTCGGGGCTGGGCATCGTGTACGGCGGCGGGTCGCAGGGCTCCATGGGGCGGCTCGCGGCCGGCGCTCTGGGCGCGGGCGGCAAGGTGGTGGGCGTCATTCCGCGTTTCATGGATGAGCTCGAGTGGGGCCATCGTTCGCTCAGCGAACTGCGCGTGGTCGATAGCATGCACGAGCGCAAGCAGTTGATGCTGGAACTGGCGGACGCGGTGGTGGCGCTGCCCGGCGGATGCGGCACGCTGGAAGAGCTGTTCGAAGCCATCACCTGGAAGCGCCTGGGCTTGTATCTCGGCCCCGTGGTGCTGGTGAACGTCAACGGTTTCTTCGATTCCTGCATCGAGCTGCTTTCGCGATGCGTGGGGGAGCGGTTCATGGACGAGCGGCATCGGGCCATGTGGTCGGTGGTGACGGAACCCGAGGCGGTGGTCGCAGCCATTCACGCCGCGCCGGCATGGAGCGCCGCGGCCCGCAGCTTCGCGCAAGTGAAGTGACGTTACGCCGGGTAATACCCTTCGCGGGTCTGCACCACCGTCCCTTTTTGCTTGGTGGTGAGATGGATTCGCCGATACCCGCGGTCCGCGCCCTGCTGGTCGGATGTGTAACCGAGGCTGTACTGGTTGCGCAGATCCTCTTCGATGGCCTCGTAGACCTTGTCGATGGGCCACTTGCGGGAGACCTCGAAGAACCGGCCGCCGGTTTCTCTCGAAATCTGCTCCAGGATCTTCTTCCCGTCGGGACGGTTCATCGTTGGATATCTGTTGCCCCCGCCCATGCCTCCTCTGCGCCCCATGCGAGGCCCGCCGAAGCCGCCCAGGTTGTTGCCATAGCCGTTGGGATCCTCGAATAAGATCGAGTAGACCAGGGTATCGGCCCGCTGCGCCGATTCGACGGCGCTGCCGAGCGTCTCCTTGCTGCCGGTATCGACGCCATCGGAAAGAAGAATCAGCGCCTTCCGGCCTTTCTGCTTCCGCATGAGCTCGTCGCCCGCCAGATAGACAGCGTCGTAAAGGTCGGTGCCGCCGCCGCGCTGGCGTTGCCCGCCTTGCCCGCCGCCGGGATAACCACCACCGGGATAACCGCCGCCCTGCTGCTGGCGCTGCAATTGCGGTTGCGACGAGTCCAACTGGTCCAAAGCCTTTTCGAGCTTCTCGCGCGAGTTGGTGAGGTCTTCGAGCAGCTCTACCTCGAAATCGAAATGGATGACGAACGCCATGTCCTTGTCCGGCCGCAGCACCTGCTCGATAAAGCGAAGGCTGGCCCTGCGCTCCTCGGGAATCATGCGCCGCTCGCTCCCGCTGGTATCCACCAGCAGCCCCAGCGTAAGCGGCAGGTTGTTCTCGCGCGAGAAGTAGCTGATGGTTTGCGGGCGGCCGTCCTCGTCCAGGAGGAAATCCTCCTTGGTGAGGTCGCGGACAATTTGACCCTGCTTGTCGCGGACGGTGGCGAGCAGGTTGACCACCTTGACGTCGGCGGAAAAGGTGGTATTGGCTTGCTGGCCTCGCAGCAGACGCGCTGCCGGCGACAGGGCGAACGCCGCGAGCAGTCCCCGCCGCGAGATCTTGGCTTCAGATGGCATTGTGTTAGAGAGAGATGCATGACGCAGGCAATTGGTTACCTGTTCATGCGCCCCCACACTGTCTTCGCATTTCCACCCGTGTGCGGCCGCGGGCGCGATAGAAAGGAAGGAATTCCGAAATGGTGTTCCACCTGCACGCGGACTGGCGGCAGGTGAGCGCGATGTATGCAACTCCCAAACGTTCGGCGCTTCTTTCCGGGCTACTGCACGCCGCCGCGATTGTCGCGGCACTGACCATAGCCAGCGTGAAGAACCCATCCGTAATCTGGAAACCGGTCACCCTGGTGGGGCGGGACATCGGGCGGTACCTGGCGTCGGTTCCGCGCGAACAGGACGGCGGCGGAGGCGGCGGAACGCGGTCCAACAGGGCGGCCAGCCTGGGCCGTCTGCCCAAAGCGGCCCGCCGCCAGTTCACGCCACCGGTGGTGGAATACGTCAACCAGAACCCGCAATTGCCCATGGAGCCCACGCTGGTGATGACGGAAATCGTGCTCCCCGCCATCGACCTCCCGCGCTTCGGCGATCCCAACGGAGTTTCCGGGCCGCCTTCGGGAGGCCGCGGATCGGGTGGCGGCATTGGCGACGGCGAAGACGGCGGCGTGGGGAACAGCCGGGGTCCGGGCTACGGTCCGGGCCCGGGCGGAGGCGGAATCACTGGAGGCGGGGGGTTTCTGGGCGACGTTACCCAACCGGTTCTGCTGTGGAAGATCGAACCCGAGTACACCGACGAGGCGCGGCGCGCGAAGATCCAAGGCACGGTGGTCCTGCATATCGAAGTGGACACGCGCGGCCAGGCGCAAAACATCACCGTGAGGCAAAGCCTGGGGCTGGGTCTGGACGAGCGCGCCATCGAGGCCGTACGCCGCTGGCGGTTCCGTCCCGGCTATCGCAACGGCAAACCTTGGGTAGCGTCCGCCTTGGTGCAGGTAAATTTCCGGCTGCTGTGAGGCGAGCAGCCGCTTGTGGCCGTCTCACGCAACGCGGAGTGTAGCAGCCGATCCGGACTTCGTCTTTCCCTTGACCGTGATTTCAATGTTGCGTCCGAGCAAAATCAGAAGCCGCATCAGACGCTCAATTGAGAATCCGTACAGCTTACCCTGCTTGAGCGCGGAAACCCTGGCCCGATCGATTCCAAGAATCGCCGCCGCCCTGCTCTGAGTCAGATGTCGTCGATGGATCTCATCGATGATTTTCGTGGCCAACTCGGCTTTCGCCAATAGATCATCCGCATGAGGTAGGCCCAGGTCCGCAAATACGTTCCCACTACTCAGCACGTGGTCTCGAATGGCCATTGTCCAGTCTCCTTGTCTTAACCGGCCAGGTTGCGCGCCAGCCGGAGCCGCTGCCGGATCAGATCGAGTTCTCGATGCGGGGTGGCGAGGCCCGACTTCGCCTTCTTTTGAAAAGCGTGAAGAACGTAAACCGCCTCCCGGAATTGGGCCACGTACACAGCACGGTACGTCCCGCTGGTATCGTCCGCGCGTACCTGCCAGACGGTTTCCGCAAAGCCGTGCAGCATCTTTGCGTTTTCATGCCTCTGCCCGATCTGCGCCTGGTATAGCGCGAAGCCGAGCCTCTTTCGAACCGCGCGCGGAAAGCTCGTCAGCCGATCAAGCGAATCGACAAGCCAAACCAACTTCCGCGGTTGTTCCGGCTCTTCCGGCACCCTATCCATTCTATGCCAAAATCGGCATGAACTACCTCGTGCGATTCTCCACCTTCTTAAACCCCGCGGGTACGGCGAAATTCGACTCGTCCACGGAATCGGAGGAGAAGCCGCTCATTTCGGTGGTCGCCTCCATTAGCGAGCCGGGATTGCCGTTGCCCTGCTGCTGTGTAGACGGCTGCGCGGTAGACGACTGGTCGTCCTGCTGCTGCTTCTTCCGGCCAAGCCCGAATTTTCCGCCTAACGCGCCGCCCAGCGCTCCGCCCAACGATGGCCGCGCGGCCTGCTGCTGCTGTTGCTGCTGCTGCTGCTGGCCGCCGCTGCCCGGTTGGGCCGATGCGTCTCCGGAGCCCGGCTGGCCCGGCACGCCCATGCTGATGGTTTGCAGCACGGGGATGCCATCCAGCTTGCCGATTTCCTTGTACAGTTCGCCCATGTTCTTGGAGGCTTCGGGCGACGACGCGAACATCCCGCCGCCGGGGTTGAACGCCAGTTTCTCGCCCATGCGGGTGTAGAAGGCGCGCACTTCCTGGTAACCGGCAACGGAAGGGGCCAGCCAGATGTCGCTCGATATCACCATGGACCCCTGCTGCCCGCTCTTCTGGTCGGTGGCCTGCATTTCCATCCGCAGCACCATTTCCTTGGCGTGATAGCCGGCGATTTCCTTGGTGTTGCCGGTATCCTTCGCGGATACCTTGAATTCCATTTTGCCGCCCTGGTCCTGCGACTGGTGCATCTTCTGCGACATCTGCTCCATCATCTGCCGGTATTCCTCAAACGTCATCACGGTATAGGTTTTCCTCTGCATGTCGATGGTGGTGACGGTCTGGGCCGCCAGATCGATCACCGTCGCCTGCTGCTGGGTACGATGCACCATCCTGTCGCCCTTCACGGATACGGTGCTCTGGACCGGCTCTCGCGCCTGTTTGGAAAAGACCCCAACCACCTTCATCATGCTCAACATCGCGCCACCCGTGATGGTGGTGGTCTCGCGATAGGTGAAATCGGCCGGCAACTGGAGCGCCGCCACCGCCATAATCCCTGCCATGGTTACGACTCTTCGGAACATAAACGCCCTCCTCCTCAATTGTAAAGTGTAAAGGGGACAGACGCATTTAAATAAATGCGTCTGACCCACTGCTGTCCCAACGTTTTTGCAATAGGGCTTGTAACCA
>JBAWDI010000535.1:0-2988 GCA_049590695.1 Bryobacteraceae bacterium | reverse complement strand
CGCCCATCCCGCCGGGCCGCGTCTGATTGGGTATGTAGGAGACGGTCGGCAGAATATCGTACAGGTTCCTGCCCACGCAGTTGGCCTTGGCGAAGTCAATCCAGCCCGGCGGATTGCCCCGGTTTCCGAGCGTGAAGTTGCCTTCAATCCCGCTGTTGGTCACCATGGAGGCGATTTCCGTTCCCCCGCTCAGACCTGCCCCGGCGTTCCGCCAACTGCTCCCGTCGGTGACATAGATCTTGGCTTCTTTGATGGTGAGGTCGGGCAAGTCGCCAGCCTTCACTCCGGCTGCCTGCGCGGCCAGGTTGACCGGGTGGGCAATGGCCGCCGCTCCCGCCACGGCCGTGGCGCCAAAGAAACCGCGCCGCGATACTTCACGTCTTGACATAACACTCCCTTCTGGCCACACCGCTTTGATCGGCCTTGCGGACCGCATCAGGATAGCACATCAGGGTGTGGGGAAGAGCGGTCAGTCACACGAGGGGCGCCGGCGCTACCCGCACGGATTCATTCGTTGGGCGAGGGCCTTTTAGGGTTGGGTCGCGCCAGCCCGGGGGGTGGGACAGTTATGCCGCGTCGGCAATATCCACGAGCTCCGGCCGGCGATTGACCTGGAGCATGTTCTCCAAATGCCCAAGGAACCTCCGCCTGCGCACGGCTCTCCGGTAGTCCAGAAGCAGCACTGCTCCAAGAAGAAGGATCGTGCATTCCAACGATATCGTTGCGCTAATTAATGAAAACACCTGGAATCCCATATTGTGGTAGACCTCCGGGGCTGGCTATGCACTCGAAGGGCCACCGCAAAACTCCGGCGTTTCAGGCGGATGCAGAATTCCGATGGCGTCGAGTTCTTGACACGCGTCATGGATTTGGCAGAAGCGCCAAAGCATGGCGTGGAGGTCCCCCCGCGCGTTATCGTAAGATTGTCTCATGAAATGGCTTCTCGGGGTCTGCGGCCTGGCGCTCGTACTGCTGTCATCGCGCGCGCACGCGCAAGCGATCGAGTACGAATCGAACGGTCTGAAATATCAGACGCTAACGAGATCGGGCGTGACCATCATGTACGCCGTTCTTCCGTCCCATCTGCACGAGTACACTACCATCCAGGTAGCCGTCTCGAACGGATCCGAGGGACCTTACGTGATCCGGCCGGAAGATTTCACGTACGTCCGCAACGGCAATGTCGTGGTTCGCGCGGCGCCGGCGCTGACGGTGGTTGCCATGTTGCAGCGAAAAGGCAGCGGCAGCGATGTCATCAAGCTGGTCGGCAGCTACGAGGCTGGGGTATACGGAAACCTGCACCTCAGGTCGACTACGAACGGATATGAGCAGCGCCGGCTGGCCGCGTTGTCCATGGGCTCGACGAAGCTGAAGGCCGCCGCGACCGCCAGCGCGATCGCGCTGGTGCAGACCAAACTGGCTCCCGGGGAATCCACCGATGGCGCGGTGTTCTTCCCCACCGAGGGCAAGCCTCTGGGCCCCGGCCGCGTGGTGGTCCGGACCAACACCGACGTCTTTGAATTCAACCCGGAGCAATCCGGGGGCGGACACGCGGGTTCGGGTTCGGAGGGGCCGGTACGATGACCGCTACCGCAGCGGGTAGCCGTGGATCAGCTTGAAGGTCCGCGACCAGCGCGTCTTGGTCGGGAAGTGGATCACCACATCGATGATGTGATCGAGGCCGATGTTGCCGTTGGTGAGGTCCTGTGTCGGGGCCTCGAAGGACCAGTAAATGATGAGCGGGGTGCCCTCGATGTTCTGGCGGGGCACCAAGCCCCAGTAGCGGCTGTCGTCGGAGTCGTCGCGATTATCGCCCATGGCGAAGATGAAACCCGGCGGCACTACCAGCTCACCGTTCACGACGTGGTTTTCGAGCATTTCCGCGGCTCGCGGCCGCAACGGCATATTGGGCGGCGCGGTGGGGAAATTGTCGCGGTAGAGATCGGGGTAAGCGGCGGAGTGGAGGGTGTAGGGCTCGTTGACGGGCTTGCCGTTGAGGATGAGCCGCTGGTTGACGAAGCGGATGTGGTCGCCGGGCACGCCGATGGCGCGCTTGACGTAATCCTCTTTGATATCGAGCGGGTAGCGGAACACGATGATGTCGCCCCGCCGCACGTCGCGATACGGCAGCAGGTGGCGGGAAATCGTCCCCGGAGGCGCGTAGACCAACTTGTCCACCAGCAGGTGATCGCCGATCAGCAGCGTTCCGACCATGGAGGCGCTCGGTATGACGAAGGCCTGCACCAGGGTGGTGGTGGCGAACAGCAATAGAGCGATGGTGACCGTCCACTCGGCAATGAAGCCGCGATGCACCTCGTGCGTCAGTTCCGTAAAGCTGCCCCGCAGGCGGCGCCACCGCTTCCGTTTCTCTGTGTCCACAGCAGTTATTGTAACCAATGGGACGCGTGGGAATGCGAATGGTTATAATTTTGGGTTGACACCCAAGATCGCATTTCTCTTCCCCGGCCAGGGCTCGCAATTCGCGGGCATGGGCCAGGCGCTGGCGGATACCTGGCCCGCCGCGCGGCGCATTTTCGAGGAGGCCGACGACGCGCTCGGCTTTTCCCTCTCGCGCCTTTCGTTCGAAGGCCCCGAGGACCAACTCAAGCTCACCGAGAACACGCAACCGGCGCTGCTCACGGTCTCCATGGCGGCCTTCGCCGTGCTTCAGGAGCAGGGGCTTCGGCCAGACTATGCCGCCGGCCACAGCCTGGGCGAGTATTCGGCGCTGGTGGCGGCGGGAAGTCTGCGGTTCGCCGACGCCCTCCGGTTGGTCCGCCGGCGCGGCCGGTATATGCAGGAAGCCGTGCCGGCCGGCGTGGGCGCCATGGCGGCGCTGCTCAAGCTGCCGGAAGGAAAGCTGGATGGGGTGCTGGAGCAGGCCGCCCAGGGCGAGGTGGTGAGCGCCGCGAACCTGAATTCGCCGGACCAGACGGTGATCGCGGGCCATGCGGGAGCGGTGGCCCGCGCCATGAATCTCGCCAAGGC
>JBAWDI010000534.1:0-7138 GCA_049590695.1 Bryobacteraceae bacterium | reverse complement strand
ACGTTGATGGCCACGGCGAAGGCCAGCCGCACCACCATGCCGCTCGAATAGGTCTTTACCGGCTGGTTGATGAATTCGCCGATCTCGGCGAAGGCTTCGATGCCCTTGTAGCGCTCGTCGATCTGCCGGGTGGTGAGGCCGAGGATGGAGCCATTCAGGTAGACGTTGTCGCGTCCGGTGAATTCCGGATTGAATCCCGCGCCCAATTCGAGCAGCGCCGAGACGCGCCCGTTCACGGCGATGGTTCCCGAACTGGGCTGGAGTATCCCGGCTACCATCTGCAGCAGCGTGCTCTTGCCCGAACCGTTCTCCCCGACGATGCAGAAGGTTTCGCCGCGGTGCACCTCGAAGCTGACATCGTGCAGCGCCCAGAAGTCCCGGTGACGTTTGAAGCGGTTGAGGGACACCAATTCCCTGAGCCGGTCGCCCGGAGCGTCGTAGATCGCGTAGCTCTTGGAAACACCCTGAAACTCGACGGCGTTCACGGTTGCAGAAGGAAAGACCAGTGTAACGGAAAGCCGGCGGGGAGTGGGACGTGTGGGAAGCAACAGAAAGGGCGGCCGCCGACACCTCCTGTCATCGCCATGCCTGCAAACCGCTCAGATAGCGGTGCATAAACCGCGGCGCCAAGTCGTTAATCTTACGGCGCGTCAGGGTTTGCAGCCGGTCAGCCGAGGAAGCCGGAAGCCGCCCTTGTAGTGGACTGGTTCTATGCACTTCCTCCTTATCAGTGGCTCCCCCGTGAAGGGGATCGCGATCACCCCTCTCAGAAACGAGGGGTCTGGAGAACGGCATCAGACCGTCCCCAGTTACACTATGCGCCCGAAGGAGGGATCTGTCAAGGGCTAACCGTACGCATCCAAATCGTCAGATTCGTATCACGCACCGGGACCGAGTCGACGGAGAGCGAAACAGGGACCGCTCCGGATTGGTACGAGGGCATGCGCACGTCCACCTGCCAGACGCCGGAAATCGAATCGGGCAACGCGACGGCAGAGACAACCGAAGCAGCCAGGCCGTCGCTGAACGTAATTGGCAGGTTCAATGGAATACCTGGATTCGGATTAGCCGAACCGGTGACAGGAGCGGGCACAGTCACTCCGAGGCCCGCAAGAAAGATTCTGACGACCGAGCCAACGATAGCCGGATTGGAGCAAGTGTTTCGGGAACCATCGCTGTTGAAGGCCAGCGGGAGAGGTTGGCCTTGATACGCCAGGCCACCCATCAGGCGGCAATTTGCGAGAGTGAGGGAGGCTGGGGAAGTCACGGTATCGAGGAATGCGACGGGATCCCTGGCAATGACGGGCAGCGTTCGCGAGTCGGAAGCGCTTATCTGTTGGGACGTGAGCGTCAGTGTTGCCAGCGATGCGCCGGCGATTTCATATGGCGCCTGAACGTTGATCTGCTGCGGCGAGACGTAGAGCAACGGGCCTGCCACTCCATTGAAGTCCACGGTGACACCGGCAAGAGAAGCAGCAGAAGCTCCAGGTCCCTGGCCGAGTGTGGTGTTGACAAAGTGCGCGCCAAAAATGGACAGCAACTCGCCCGGCGCAATCGAAGTCACGGGCCGCAGGTCGGCCGCATCCACGATGCAGGCTATGGGAGTCGGTAGGGCTGCCGGATCGAAACCGATGAGGTCGGCGCCAGTCCACGCCAGCAGCATCCCAGTGGCCTGATCGTAGGCCATCACGTTGCCGGGCACGGTACGGGCGGCGGTAACGGCCGATCCGTCCAGACTGAGGCGCGTCTCGAAAGCTAGTGGCAGGCACTGCGAAGGGACTCCCTCGATCCCCGGAAAATCGGGAGATTCGAGCTGGCCCGACAAATAGACTCCGCCGGCCGTGAGTGCCGCGAATGTGATCGTGTCGGCCTGCGTTCCGCGAAGGAAAGTCGAATAGATCAGGCCCGTACCGGTGGCATTCAGTTTCGTCATGTATCCGCTGGCCGGGGGCGGGAAAGAACAGTCCCAACAGACGAAGGGCGATGGAGCGTGGGCGATGTAGAACGGCTGGAATGCGTTGGAAGTTGTGGGATAGTCCGATGAGTACGTAGTTCCCGCGAGCACGACGTTTCTTTGAGCGTCCACCAGGATTGCAGCCGGCGCCGCGCCCCACGATCCAGTGACATATGTCAAATACAGAATCTGGCTGAGGTTCGCGTTCAGCTTGGTGACGTACTGGTAGGAGCAGGGAAAGCCCACTTGCTCGGTGCCGCTGCATACAACAAACTGATGCGTCGATTGGAACGCCCCCGGAGTGACTGGAATCATGGGGGATCCCCCGAACTGCGAGCCGGCAACGTAGATACTGCCCTGGTCGTCTGTCGCGAGCCGGCCCCCGACGCCCCGCATAGTCGCGAGGAGTTTGCCGCCAGTGGAGTCAAGCTTCATCACGAAGTCCTGGCCCGACACAACGGCCTCACCAGCCGCATCCACCAGCAGCCCGCCGGGGCTGGGATAGATATCCGCGCTGCCACCGATCAGCGTTGCATAGACCACCTTTCCCTGCGCGTCCACTTTGGCCACAAAGCCCTGGTCGTACTGGGCCAGCATGGTGGTCTGGAGCGCGCCGGCCGTAACCGGAAAGTCGGGCGATTGCGTCTGACCGAAGACATACGCGGCGCCAGTGGAGTCGATGTCCAGCGCGGCGACGGAGTCCCACTTGCTTCCAGCGAACCTGGTCGAATAGAGGATTTTCGAGCCGTCCGGGCTCAGTTTGGCAACGAAGGCGTCGTAAGAGTCGGGCGTGCCAACCGTTCCCTGGAAACCTGCGACATAGATGTTGCCCGAAGCGTCCACCCTGACGGCGTTGATGCTGGTATTGGGCAGGTGTGCCAGCGTTGTCGAAGGTCCCGACGCCGCGATGCAGACCGAAATCAACGAATATCCGACAAGCAGCCGAAGAGGTGCGAGCATGATCCAATTATCCGCCCGCATCCGACCTCTCCGCGGGCGCAGACTCCTGCCACTGTATTATTGCCATCGCTGCTGCCATCAATTCATGGCATAATGAGACAAGGAGTGAAGCGATGAAGAACTTCCACCTGCCGCTGCCGGAGCGGACCTACACCCGTCTCAGGGCGGAGGCCGAACGGACACGGGTGCCCGCGACGGCCCTGGCGCGCGAGGCCGTCGATTGGTGGCTGCGGCAACAATTCCGAAATGCAAGGCACGACGCGATCGCGGCTTACGCGACGGAAATGGCGGGAACGCATCTCGATCTCGACGCCGATTTGGAGTCGGCTGCGATCGAGCAGCTCGTGAAAACCGGCAAGGCAACCAGATGAAGCGAGGCGAGGTTTACTGGGCCGATCTTGTTCCGCGATCGGGATCGGAGCAGACGGGCCGGCGTCCCGTCATCGTGGTGTCGCATGATGGTTTCAACCAGACTCCCGGATGGAGGTCCATCATCGTGGTCCCGATCTCAACCTCCCCGGCGCAGGGCAAGCGCGGACCTACTGTCATTGAACTTTCGGGCGGGGCCGCCGGTCTGCCGAAGACGAGTTTTGCCGTGTGCCATCAGGTGACCACGCTGGACCGCGCCAAGCTGACCAAGAGGCTCGGCGCGTTGCCGTCCGAATCCCTGCGTGAAGTCGAGGAGGGGCTGAAGGCCGCGATGGATCTCGATTGACGTTCGATGGCCGGACCTCGCGGAGGCGAAACAATGAAGCACGAAAGCGTTGTCGGCACACGATTACCCAAGGGCCTCGTACAAGACCTCGAACAGATCGAGCCAGACGGCGTTGCGAACTTCCCCGGCTCCGGGAAGACCACGCCCATCCACGGTCACTTTGTGGTAGACCTCGGCAGGAACCAAAATGCGTTTGTAGAACGAGGCAAGCATGTCGAGACGGCCAATCCGGGAGAGGGCAATGAGCGGGGAGGAATTAGAAACGACAATCACAAGCCGAGCCGTTCCAACGTTCGGCGGTCTTCCTCCAGGTCATCGGCGCCATAATGGAGCGGAACGTCGTGCCGGGCGGCAAACTCCATGAATCGCTCAGCCGGCAAGTGGCAGAGTTCGGCGGCGCGTCCCAGCGAGACCCTGTCCTCCCGGTAGAGCTCCAATGCGAGCAGCCGGGTGGCCTCCGCTGAGAGGTTGGCCGCGTCCAATCCTGCAGCCACGGCCAACTCCGCCGGGATTTCCACCCTCACCGTCTGCATATTCTCAAGGTGCCGCATGCCGGCTCCCCGCGCGACTTGGCAACATTCCGAGGAATTCAGGGCTGCCCTCTACCGGCTCACGCCGCAATCTCACGCAGCACTTCGGGATGCAGTTCCGCGACCCTAATCAACGTTTTTGCCGCTCCGCTCGGTGCACGCCGTCCTTGCTCCCATTGCTCCAGGGTGCGCTTGGAGACTCCCAGGAGAGCGGCGAACTGCGCCTGTGTCAGGCCGGATTTCAAGCGCGCGCGCACGATGGGCGAACAAGGCTCAACCGAAGTTCGTTTGCCGCGGCCAGCCTTGATTTCACGCACGCCGTCCAGGACCTCCTGCCAGATGTCGCGGTCCGCCTCGAATCGGGCGAGCGCGCGGCCGGTGAGTTTCTTAGTCACGTTCGAACTCCTCCTTCAGTCGTCTCAGAATATGGGCCGGAGCGTTCTCCTGCTTGGCCTTGGCATACAATGCCAGCATCCAGAACTCGTTCGGGTGATAGCGAACGAAATAGATCACCCGCAGTCCGCCGCGTTTGCCCGCGCTTTCGCGCGGCCAGCGGAGCTTCCTTACACCGCCCGAGCCGCGAACGATCGCTCCCACTTCCGGGTTCTGCATCATGAACTGCTGCAAGTCGCCGTATTCATCGTCATCGAGGTAGCAGGCCCGCACACGATCAAAGGCAGCCGACTCGATGAACACGAACACGCCTTCATCCTACGCCTCTGGCGTACGCCTGTCAAAGGCGCGACAGTGGCGATGCGGACCTGCCAGTGGAAGAGACGGTCGCCGTCTTGGAAGTGGCTGCCACGGACGAGGCGCGCCAACCGCCGATTCACTACACCTCCCGCAGCTCCTTGCCCGTCGGCGTCAGCACCTCGCACCCGGTCCCGGTTACCACCACCGTGTCTTCGATGCGGATGCCGCCGAAACCTTCCAGGTAGACGCCGGGCTCGATGGTGATCGCCATGCCGGCTTCGAGGCGGGCCTTGTCGCGCTTGCCGAGGCGCGGGGGTTCGTGGATCTCCAGGCCCAGGCCGTGGCCGGTGGAGTGGACAAAGGCGCGGTCCAGGCCGTAGCCTCGTAACACACGGCGCGCGACGCGGTCCACGGCCGCGGTGGAAACGCCGGCGCGGACCATCGCAACCGCCGCAAGCTGCGCTTCGAGCACCGCGCGGTAGACGCGCTTTACCTTGGCGGTGGGAGCGCCGAGGAACAACATGCGCGTCATATCGCTACAATAACCGTCCTGCTGCGCGCCCATGTCCACCAATACGAGGTCGCGCGGATGGAGGCGCGCGGCGGTGGGTTGGGCGTGCGGCAGCGCGGAGCGGACACCCGCGGCCACGATGGTCTCGAACGCCGGTTTTTCGGCGCCCAGGCGGCGCATGCGGTATTCCAGTTCGGCCGCCAGGTCCTGCTCCGTCATGCCGGGGCGGACGCGCGCCACGGCCTGCTCGAAGGCGCGGGAATCGGTTTCGACCGACCGGCGAATGCGCGCGAGTTCGGCCGGCGATTTCACCATCCGCAGTTCCTCGATCCACCCCTTTACCGGTTCGAGCGAGGCCCGCATCGGGAGTCGAGACTTCAGCGATTCGTAGGCATCGCACGTCATGCGGGCGGGTTCGTACCCGATGCGCTTCAGCCCCAGCCTGGCGATGGCGGCGGCCACCTCCGTGAGCAACGGGCCCGTGGCGATCTTCACCCGGCACGTCACTTCCTGGGCGGCTTGTATCCGGTAGCGCGGGTCGGTGAACAGGATGGAGTGGCCGCCCAGCAGCAGCAGGCTGCCATTGCTGCCGGTGAAGCCGGTGAGGTAGCGGAGGTTGGGGCTGAACGCCACCAACAGGCCGTCTAGTTTGCGTTCCGCGAGGCTGGAAGCAACGGCCTGCCTGCGCCGATCGAACGGGTCGGCGGGTTCAGGGCAAGCTAAAGCATGCCCCACCACGGCGCTACTGGACAAGCAGCACCAGTTTGCCGGCGGTCTTGCGGCTTTCGAGGTCGCGATGGGCCGCGGCGGCTTCCGCGAGCGGGTAGGTGCGGTCGATGCGCAATTTGAGCTTGCCGGAGGCCACCCAGCTCAGCACGTCACCCGCGCGCCAGAGCAGCTCGTCGCGCGTGAGCGTGTAGTGGACCAGGCTCGGGCGCGTGAGGAAGAGCGACCCTTTGCCGTTGAGAATGGTGGGGTCGAAGGGCGGGACCGGTCCGCTGGATTGTCCGAAGAGCGCCAACAGTCCGCGGGGGCGCAGACAATTCAGACTCTTCTCGAAGGTGGACTGACCCACCGAATCGTACACCACGTCTACCCCGCGGCCGCCGGTGAGCCGCTTCACTTCGGCTTCGAAATCCCGCTCGGTGTAGAGGATGGCTTCGTCCGCGCCAGCCTCGCGCGCGATGCGGGCTTTCGCTTCGGTGGAAACCGTGCCGAACACGCGCGCGCCCAGCATTTTGGCCATTTGGACCGTCAAACCGCCGACGCCGCCCGCCGACGCGTGAACCAAACAGGTATCGCCGCTCTTGAGCGCATAGGTGGAGTGCGTCAGGTAGTGAGCCGTCATGCCCTGGAGCATGGCGGCCGCGGCAGCCTGGAAGTCGAGACCGTCGGGGATCTTAACCAGCAGCGCGGCCGGAACCAGCGCATATTCGGCGTAGGAGCCGCGCGCCATGGCGTAGGCTACGCGGTCGCCGGCGGCGACTTCAGTGACCTCAGCGCCGATGGCCTCCACCGTGCCCGCGCCTTCGCTGCCGAGGGTGATGGGGATGTCCGCTTTGTAGAGGCCCGTGCGGAAATAGACGTCGATGAAGTTCACGCCGCTGGCGGCGATGCGCACCAGCGCTTGCTTGGGACCCGGCGTAGGTTTGGGGACTTCCACCAGTTCCATCTTTTCGGGACCACCGGGCACTTTCACTTGAATGGATTTCATAAGTCAACCTCCTTGTGTCAATCACCCACCGCTCTCTAACGTTCGCGGCTCGGATCGGAGC
>JBAWDI010000533.1:0-10956 GCA_049590695.1 Bryobacteraceae bacterium | reverse complement strand
GAGTAGACCAGCTCGCGAATCTTCCGGGCGGCGGGCGGCGGCGTCACCTGGTAGAGCGCATCCAGCGCTTTGGTCGAGGCCATGTGATGGGCCGTGGGGCAGACGCCGCAAATGCGCGACGTAATCTGCGGCATGTCCTCCGCCGGGCGGCCCTGCGCGAACTTTTCGAATCCGCGCAGCTCGGGCACCTGGAAATAGGCGCGCTCCACCACTCCCTGCCCGTCCAGGAAGATCTCGATCTTGCCGTGGCCTTCCAGCCGGGTGATTGGTTCGATGGTGATTCTGCGAGTGTCCATAACTTACTCCATCCTCCGCCGGCCCAGCAAAGAGGAGGGCAAGCTATATCGATAAAAAAGTCCCGCTGGGTCCGGGAGAGCATCCAGAACCCGCGCGATTTCAACCTCGTCGTCGCTGTCGATGACGGAGGCGAGGGCGGAAAGAGCCTTGGCGCCGAAATCCCGCACGCGGCTGGTGGGTCCGAAGCAGCCGGTGCAGGGCATATTCCCGCGCGGGCACATGGCCTCGCAACCGGCGCGCGTGCCAGGCCCGAGACAGGCCAGGCCCTGCGCCAACAGGCAGGTCTGCTGATCGGCCACCACCTGGTGCACGCGTTTGAATTCCTTGAGCAGCAGTTTTTCGGGGCGCGTGTCCTTGCGCGGGCACTCCTCGCACAAAGCCTGGTCCGGCGCCAGCACCGTGCCTTTGGGCGGCAGGTTGGAACCGAGGAGCGCGCCCAGGGCGGCGCCAATGATCTTGGGCGTGGGCGGGCAGCCGGGCACGTAGTAGTCCACGTCGATGACGCGGTCGAGGGCCACCACCGTGTCGAAGAATTCGGGCAGAGACAGGGAATGGCCGTTGTCCTTGTAGAACCGGACGGGCGCCACGCCGTCCGCGAAGACCTCCGCGAAAATGCCTTTCGCGTCGGTCAAATTGGCCAGCCCGGGAATACCGCCCAGTTGGGCGCAAACGCCGAACGCCACCACCACCTGCGATTTGGCCCGCAGCAGTTTCGCCATCTTCAACTGGTCGCTGTTGCGGATGGCGCCATTGATGAAGCTGGCCAGGATGGAGCCGTCGGGCATGGCGTCGACGTCGTGCTCCTTGAAATCCAGGGCCACCGGCCAGAACACGATGTCCACGGCGTTGGCCACATCCAGGATCTTCTCGTCCAGATCCACCACGGCTTCCTCGCATCCGCCGCAGGATGCGCACCAGTAGAAAGCCACTTTGGGTTTCATGCGACCTCCTTCCGGCGGGCGGGGACCCGGGGCCCCAGCGCGCGCACCTTCTCGACCATATCGTTGATCACCGTCTTGACCCTCTCGCCCTCGGCCGCCGAAATCCACTCCAGGCGGAGGCGCTCGTCTTCGAGGCCCATCTGCTTCGCCAGGCGCTTGAGCAGCACAAAACGGCGGAGCGCTTTGTAGTTTCCTTCCTGGTAATGACAGTCTCCGGGGTGGCAGCCGCCGATGAGAACGCCGTCCGCGCCTTTGGCGAACGCGTCCAGTATGAATTGCGGGTCCACGCGGCCGGAGCACATGACGCGAACGACACGCGTGTTAGGCGCGTACTTGATACGCGAGGTTCCGGCCAGGTCCGCGGCCAGATAAGTGCACCAGTTACAGAAAAACGCCACAATTTTGGGTTCAAAGCTTTCAGGCATTAGTTAGAATCCCCTCAATCTCTTCGAAGATCTGTCGGTCTTCGAACAAGTGTTGGTAAATAGAACCGGATGGACACGCGGCGACGCAGGTGCCACAGCCTTTGCACTTCGCCTGGTTGATCCGGGCCTTTCTTTCTTCTTGCAGAAATTCGATGGCGCTGAAAGGGCACATCGCCACACAAGTCTTGCATCCGGAGCAGACTTCATCCATGACATACGCGGCATTGGGTTCCGTCTCGACGAATCCGGCGTCGATGAGGGCCAGGGCTTCGGCGGCCGCCGCGCCGGCCTGCGCCACCGTGTCCGGGATGTCCTTGGGACCCTGGCAGCAGCCAGCCAGAAAAATGCCGTCGGTAAACGTGCTCACCGGAGCCAGCTTGGGATGCCGCTCGAGGAAGAATCCCCCGCTCGCGCAAGTGATGTTGAACAGGCGGCGGACCTGCTCGGCGTCGGCCTGCGGCTCCAGGCCGGTGGAGAGGACCACCATGTCGACCGGGATGCGCCGCACGATGCCGGCCAGCGTGTCTTCCACGCGGATGACCAGCTTGTTTTCCTCCGAGGGGTCCAAGGCCCAGTCCGTGACCTCGGCCACCCGGCCGCGCACGAAGTGCACGCGCTCATTCAGCAGCTTCTGGTAGAACTCCTCGAAGCCCTTGCCGGGCGTGCGGATATCGATGTAGAAATTGAAAATGTCGGCGCCCGTGTGCTCTTTGATCAAGTGGGCGAGCTTGAGCGAGTACATGCAGCAGACGCGCGAGCACCAACGGTTGGTGTTCTCGTCGCGCGAGCCGACGCAATGCACGATGGCGACGCTCTTGGGCGTTCGGCCATCCCTCAGAACGACTTCCCCGCCGGTGGGGCCGGAAGCGTTCACCAGGCGCTCGACCTCGAGCGCGGTGTACACGTTGGGATACACGCCGTAGCCGTAGTACGGGATGCGCCGGGCGTCGAACGGCTGGGATCCCGTGGCGAGGATGATGTTGCCGACCTCGACTTCCTCGGTCTTCTCCTCCATTTGAAGACTGATAGCGTGGCGCTCGCCGCAGGCGTCGATGCAAGTCTTCTTGCACTTGCCCGATTTGAACTGGATGCACGTGTCGGGATCGATCACGGGCACCTGCGGCACGGCCTGCGGAAAGGGGATGTAGATGGGCTTTCTCTTGGCCAGGCCCACGTTGAACTCATCCGGAACCTTGGCCTCCTTGAACACACACGCCTTGAGACATTCCAGGCAGCCGGAGCACAGGTCCTCCCGCACGTAACGCGGCCAGCGCTTCACCTTGACCTTGTAGTTACCGACATATCCATCGACTTGAGTCACTTCGGAGTAAGTCCAGAGCGTGATGTTCTTATGGCTCTTTACCGCGGACATCTTGGGAGTCAGGATGCAAGCCGCGCAGTCCAGGGTGGGAAAGGTCTTGTCGAACTGCGCCATGTGGCCGCCGATGGTGGGCTCGCGCTCCACCAGATAGACATGCTTGCCGGCATTGGCCAGGGTGAGAGCCGAGTGGATGCCGGCGATGCCGCCGCCCACCACCATCACCGCCGGATGAATCGGGATCCGGCCCCTCTCCAGGGACTCGTTCCAGGCGACCCTTCTGGCGGCCGCCCGCACCAGGTCTTGCGCCTTCCGGGTGGCCGCCTTCTTGTCCTCGGTGACCCACGAATCCTGCTCCCGGATGTTCACCATCTGGAGATAGAACGGATTCAGTCCGCCGGTCTCCAGGGCGTTGCGAAACGTCTGCTCGTGCAGGTGCGGCGAGCAGGAAGCCACCACTACGCGATTCAGTTTCCGCTCCGCGATATCCTGGCGGATCAGGTCCTGCCCGGGATCGGAACACAAGTACTTGTATTCCCTCGAAACCACCACGTTCGGAAGGGTCGCGCCGTAGGCTGCCAGCGATTTCACGTCCACCACGGCGGCGATGTTGGTGCCACAGTGACAGACATAAACGCCAATTCGGATGTCGCCGTTCGCCTTAGACATAGCTCTCCACCTCTTCTGAGTGCTTGGGGAACCACTCTTCGATCGATCTGCGCCCCGAAATGGCGCGGCCCAACCCTAGCGAGCGGGCATCGCCTCCCAAAGCCCAGCCAAGAACCTGGGTGAAGAAGAAAACCGGCATGTCCAGCGACTCACCGGCTTGCTTGCGAATCTCGGCCTGATAAGCGTCCAGGTTGTACTGGCACAAGGGGCAGATGGTGACGATGGCCTCCGCTCCTTTGCGCGCGGCTTCTTTCAAGAGGATGTAGTTCAGCCGCACCCCCACTTCATGGATGGTGCCCGTGAGCGAACCGCCGCAACACTTGGTCTTGAGCGAGTAGTCCACCGTCGGCACTCCCACGGCTTCGAGCAGCTCATCCATTCGCGTCGGGTCGTGCGGGCGGTCGGCCTCGGCGAACGGCCGCACCAACTGGCACCCGTAGTAGCAAGCGACCCGCCCGCCCCGCCAGTGGCGGACCACCTTCGACCGAATCCGTTCCAGCCCCACGTCGCTATACAAGACCTCCATGGGGTGGCGAACCTTCACGGAATCGAGCGGCGGCAGATTCGCCGTGACCAGCGAGTCCCCAACGCTCTTGGCGATCTCCGGATACCGCGCCGCGTAATCCTGGGTCTTGCGAAGGACCAGATAGCAGGCGCTGCACGGAGTGACCAGCTCGCGGTGGCCGGCTTGGCGCGCGCGCGACAGATTTCTCGCCGACAGCAGGAACGCGGAGCCCTCGTCGATGGACATATAGGAAGTGGCGCCGCAGCAGTTCCAGTCCTTCAGTTCGTCGAGAGACAGATTCAGCAGCCGAAACAGGGTCAGCAGACTCTCCTCATAGGCGACGCCCGTGCCTCGCATCGAGCAGCCCGGGAAATAACCGTAGGTCGATGCCATCATCCAACCTCCCGGCCAGCCAGCTCGCTCTGCAACTCTTTTATTTTTTCGATCCGGTCCTGGCGGAACCGGAGCCTGCCGGTCCACATCAGTTGCCAGCCCGTCCCGGCCATGGTGAGTAGTTGCAGAGGATTGGTGCGGAACGCCATGCGGAGCACCAGCCAGAACTCGGAGCTGCGCCCTTGCCGGCGGACCATCTTATAGAACTCCTGTGCCAGCACGGGAATCGGGAACTTGCGCGGATAGAGCTTCTCCTGGATTGCCTCCCTCTTTAAGCTGTACATTACGTCGGTGATGTGGATCTGGCGCGGACAGTGCACCGCGCAGGAATAGCAGGAGGCGCACAGCCAGATGGTCTGGCAACTGAGCGCATCCTCCTTGAAACCTTCGCGCACCAAGGCAATGATGCGGCGCGGAGCGAAGTCCATATAGATCGAGAGGGGGCAGGTTCCCGAGCAGGTTCCGCATTGCAGGCACGAAAACAGCCCTTCGCACCCCGGCCTCTCGGCAATCTTTTGCGCCCACAGGGGGTCCGCCTCCCGCTGGAACTTCATCTTGCGCCGCATTTCTGTGCTAAGCCAGAATGCCTTCAATCTCTTCATAGATCTCCTGGTCTTCGAATAAATTTTGCCGGATGGAGCCGGACGGGCAGGCAGCCACGCATGTGCCGCAGCCCTTACAAAGAACCTCGTTGATGCGCGCCTTCTTTTCCTCCAGAAAAGCGATGGCGCTGTACGGACAGAGCGGAATGCAGGTTTTGCAGCCGGAGCAGGCCTCCGCCACAACGTAGGCGGTGTTCGGTTCCAGCTCGACAAAGCCCGCGTCGATAAGGGCCAGCGCCTGCGCCGCCGCCGCCCCGGACTGGGCGACGGTGTCGGGGATGTCCTTGGGACCCTGGCAGCATCCCGCGATGTAGATGCCGTCCGCAAAGGTGCTGACCGGCGCCAGCTTGGGATGGCGCTCCAGAAAGAAACCGTCGGCGGAGCAGCCGATGTTGAACAGCCGGCGCACTTCGTTGGAATCGGCGCGCGGCTCGAGACCCGCCGACAGCACCAGCATATCCACGGGAATCTTGCGGATCATGCCCAGCAGCGTGTCCTCCGCCTGGAGAATCAGGCGGCCGCCGCCGTTCCCCTCGGGATAGACGTCGGCCAGCTTCCCGCGGATGAAGTTGACGCCTTCCTCGGCCACGTGGTTGTAGAACTCCTCGAAGGCTTTGCCGGGCGCGCGCACATCGATGTAAAAGTTGTAGACCTCGGCGCCGGTCTTTTCCTTGATCAGGTGCGCCAGTTTCAGCGAGTACATGCAGCAGACCCGCGAACAGTAGCGATTGGTGTGCGCGTCGCGGCTGCCGATGCAGTGCGCGATGCCGACCGTCGCGGGCTTCCGGCCGTCGCGCAGGACCACCTCGCCGCCCGTCGGTCCGGAGGCGTTCACCAGGCGCTCGATCTCGAGCGAGGTGTAAACGTTGGGATAGAGGCCGTAGCCGTAATACGGGATCCGGGTAACGTCGAACACGTCGAAACCGGTCGCCAGGATGATGGCGCCGACGCGGATGCTCTCGATCTCCTCTTGCTGCTTGAAATCGATGGCATTACGCTCGGCGCAGACCTCGACGCACGTCTTCTTGCATTTTCCGCTCTTGAATTCAATACAGGCTTCCCGGTCGATGACCACCACCGGCGGCACCGCCTGCGGAAAGGGAATGTAGATCGGCTTGCGCTTGCTCAGCCCGAGGTTGAACGCATCGGAGGTCTTCCCCTGTTTGAAGACGCAGGCCTGGATGCACTCCATGCAGCCCACGCACAAATCCTCGATCACATAACGGGGCTTGCGGCGAACCTTCACCTCGTAGTTGCCCACGTATCCTTCCACTTGCTGGACCTCGGAATACGTCCAGAGCGTGATGTTCTTATGGCCTTTCACCGCCGTCATCTTGGGCGTCAGAATGCAGGCGGCGCAGTCCAGCGTGGGGAAAGTCTTGTCGAACTGCGCCATGTGGCCGCCGATGGTCGGCTCGCGCTCCACCAGGTAGACGTGCTTTCCGGCGCTGGCCAGGGTGAGGGCGGCATCGATACCCGCGATTCCTCCTCCCACCACCAGCACCTCGGAGTGAATGGGGACCTGCCGGCGCTCCAGCGGCACGTGCCACTTGACGCGCCGGACGGCGGCGCGGACCAGGTCCATGGCCTTTTCGAGGGCCGCCAGCTTGTCCACATGCACCCAGGAATCGTGCTCGCGCAGGTTGACCATGTGGAAGAAGTAAGGGTTCAGGCCCGCCTCGGCCACGGCATGCCGGAACGTTTTTTCGTGCAGGTGTGGGGAGCACGCCGCCACGACGATACGGTCCAGTTGGTGGTCGCGGATGTCCTGCCGGATCAGCTCCTGGCCGGGATCCGAGCACATGTACTTGTACTCCCTGGCCACCGCGACTTCGGGCAGACTCCCGCAGTACGAGGCCAGAGCCTGGACGTCGATGGTCCCTGCGATGTTGGTGCCGCAGTGACAGATGTAGATGCCGATGCGCACGTTGTCGCCAGTTACCCCATGGCTTGCTCCACTAGCTCGGAAAGTTCTTTGACTTCGAGCTTGTCTTCCAATCCCATTGTCTTGATGGCGTCCTGGAACATCACCAGGTCCTTCGGGCAGACCACCACCAGGGTGTGAACACCTTTGAGCGACGCCGCCTCGCGCACGCGGGTGAGCGCCGGACGCTCCTTGATGACGGGCGGGTCTTCCATCCAAATCCGGCCGCCCCCGGCGCCGCAGCAATAGGCAAACGTGCGGTTCTGCGGCATCTCGACCAGGTCCAATCCCAGAGCGGCTATCACGCGGCGGGGAGCGTTGAAAATGGCGTTGTAGCGCCCCAGGTAACACGGATCGTGGTACGTCACCGTCATCCCCAACTTCTTCCGCAACGGCAGCTCTCCGCTCAGGATCAGGTCACTGAAGAGTTGCGTGTGATGCCGAACCGTGCGCGCGCCATTGGTGGCGGGGTACTCGTGCTTCAACACATGGAAGCTATGCGGATCGGTGGAGACGACTTCGTCGAAATGCGCTTTGGCGAATGACTTCAGATTCTTGTCCCGCAGAGTCTCAAACAGCCCCTCCTCGCCCGCCAGGCGGGCATCGTTTCCGGAGTTGCACTCGCCTTCGTAGAGGATCCCGAAGTCGAGACCGGCTTTGCGAAAAACGCGCGCCGCCGCGCAGGTCGCGGCCGCCACGCGCGGATCGTACGACGCATAGTCGCCCACGAACCACAGGTACTGGACCGGTTCCTTGCGGGCATCCTTGATGGAGAACTGTAATTGCTGAGTCCATTTCGGGCGGGCCCGCGGGGCCGTTCCAAATGAATTTCCGTACCGGGTCAGGTTCTTCAGCGCTTCCTGAAGAGATTTGTCCATTTCACCCCTTCCTACCAGATGCCGGCGCATTTCGAGGAGCACGGGAACATGCTCGTTCATCACCGGACACCGTGTCATGCATGCCAGACAACTCGTGCAAGCCCATATCTCTTCCGGCTTCACCACACTGCCGATGAAACCGGTGTCATTGCCATCCCCCGCCTCGCCGCGCACCAGCAGCTTCATGTCATGCATGAGCATCTTCGGCGAAAGCGCGAAACCACTGTTAAACGCCGGGCACGCCCGGTCGCAGCGCCCGCATTCCGCGCAGGCCAGCCCGCTCAACAATTGCCGCCAGGTAAACTCGTCGCGGCTGGCCGCTCCTTCCGAAGCCGCCGGCACGCTTCCGGGCTGGAGCGATCCGAAGAACACGCCGAACGGCGCCACCAGAAGGTGCATGTGCTTGGAATAGGGCAGGTAAGCCAGAAATCCAAGCACCGTGATCATGTGCACCCACTTCATCGCCGGCGCCAAGGTATGAAACCACAGCCCAACCAGCGAGGATATGAGCACCACCGCGATCAGCACCAGAATGAGGGAGGCGTCGCTGGATCGCTCCAGCCGGGGAGGCGTAAAGAAGTAGCGCCGCACGGCTGCCACTCCCAGCGCCACCAGGCCGAGCACGCCGAACACCACCAGCGCCGCGCGCATCCACCCCACCTGGTCGGGGGAGGGGATCGGCAGCATCGGGAACAACCCGCAAACCAGGTTCCAGAAGAAACTCGAAGCGTAAAAAACGAAGGCCCAGAAAATTAGAAAATGGGCCGCGCCCGCGACCGGCTCCTCCAACAACCTCCGTTGCCCCAGCACGTTGACTACAACCAGTCTCAACCGTTGTCCGACGTGGTCCCAGCGCTTTTCCTCGCGGGCGCCGAGCAGGATCTTCACATAATGGTATACCCGGTGCCCGAACAGCCAAAAGGCGGCCAGCGTCAGGATCCAAAGGTAGAGCGCCGGATCAGGCATGGTGGCTCGCCGCCTTGCGGGCCTCGACGGCCGCGGTCAAAGCGGGCAGCGTCTCCAGGACGTCGCCCACGATTCCAAAGTGCGCCACGTTGAAGATCGGCGCCCGCGCGTCGCTGTTCACCGCGACAATCAGTCCCGAGTCTTTCATGCCCTCGATGTGTTCGGGCGCCCCGCTGATTCCGAGGGCCAGGTAGAGCTTGGGTTTGACGGACAGACCGGATTTGCCGACCTGGCGCGAGAGCGGAAGCCATCCCTGATCGATCACCGGTCTCGAGCCGGCCACCGCGCCGCCCAGCGCCTTCGCCAGATCTTCCGCCAGAGCGATGTTGTCCCGGCTCTGGATGCCGCGCCCCACCGCCACCAGCACGTCGAGCTTGGTCAGATCCACGTCGCCGGCCTCCGGGTCGATGTATCTCTTCAGGCGCACGCGCGAATCTTCCAGCGTGACCGTGGCTTCCTCGATGGCAGGCGATCGTTCCGACCGGCCCTTGTCGGCCGGTCTCGCGCCGGGCCAAACGCCCACAATCGCCAGCTCGCCGGCGGGTTCGACCGCAGCCTCGATCTTCCCGCCGTACATGACACAGACCATTTGCAATTTGCCGTCCACAATCTTGATGTCCTTGCAGAAGTTGACGGCCGAATTGCCCAGGCGAGTCGCCACCAGGGTGCCAATGCCCAGGCTTACATTGGTGAGCGGAACCAGCAGAGCACAAGGCTTTCTGGCTTCGATCAGTTGCGCCAGCGCTTCCGCGCAAAGCTCGGGGATGGGTTCCGCGAGCAAGGGGTGGTCCACGTAGAGGACGGAGTCCGCGCAGCCCAGAGTTTGCGCCAGTTCCCGGATGCCGGAGCCTGCCAGGACGGCTGTCAGCGGAACGCCCAGGCCGTCCGCGACCTCTTTTCCCAGCGCCAGCGTTTCATAAGTGATTTCGGAGAGATGTCCTCTCCATTGCTCGGCCACTACCCAAACGTTTCCGGTCATGGTGTTCACCTAGAAAATCCCCCGCTCGGCCAAAATCCCACAAAGCTCGCCGGAGGCCTGCTCGGGATCTCCTTCCAGCATTTCGGCGTGCCCGGCCGGCTCGTTCCGCTTCATCTCCACCACCTCCATCGCCAGCCAGCCCCCATCCGCCAGGGTGGGCACCGGTGTGCAATCGATCTTCTGCGACTTCATGGCCGTGCGCACCTTGGCCACGGGGACATAGCGGGGCGGTTTCTCGGCCGCCTGCATGCCCAAGACCGCGGGAAGCTTCACTTCGAATTCGCCGTGGACCCCACCCGGGTACTCCTTGATCGCCTGGACCAACTGTCCCGGAGCGTCGAAACTCACCCGCGTGATAATCCCCAGGTACGGCAATCCGAGTTCGTGAGCCACCAGGGGCGCGATCAGCCCGTCCAGGTCGTCAATGGCCTGAACCCCGGTGAGCACCAGGTCGGCCGGCAGCAAACCGGTCTCCCTACGGATCACTTGTGCCAAGACGCTGGCCGCTTGCCGGGTGGTCAACGCCGCGTCCATGCCCACCACCTTCACCACGCGATCCGCCCCCTTGGCCACAGCCGTGAACAGGGCATCGTCCACTTCCGGCGCGTCGAGGGCCAGCACCGTCACCTTACCGCCGTGGCGCTCCTTGAGCAGCAGCGCCTGTTCCAACGCATGGTCGTCGGACTCGCTCAAGATCATGCGAAGATATTCCAGATCCAGGGCCTTTCCGTCGGGAGCGATCTCGAGGTCCTCCACAACATCGGGCACCATTTTCAAAAGAACAAGAATGTGCATGTCTTATCCCTCCATCGCCTCAGCCAGGAGTTCAGTCACGTCCCGGACAATGATACGTTTGTCGTAGCCCATTACCTTTAGTGCGTCTTCAAACCGGGAAACCTCATAGGGACAGGAAACCGCCAGCACGTCCGCGCCGGTCGCCGCCGCCTCTTTTACTCGTCTTTCCGATAACCTCTCGTATCCTTTGGCCTTGAAGTAAGTGTCCAGCCACATGCCCCCGCCTCCGCCGCCGCAGCAGACGGAGTTGACGCGGTTGTGGAC
>JBAWDI010000532.1:0-6000 GCA_049590695.1 Bryobacteraceae bacterium | reverse complement strand
ATCGCCGGCGGCGTGGCCGGCGGAACCCCCGGCGGCATTCTCGGCGGCATCATTGGTGCGGTCCCGTCGGCCGTTCTGCCGCCCCCTCCGCCCAAGAAGGAAGCCACTCCGCAGCGCATCCGGGTGGGCGGTAATGTGCAGCAGGCCAAGTTGATCCGCCAGCCGCATCCCGTCTATCCGCCCCTGGCCAAGCAGGCGCGCATTCAGGGCGTCGTGAAGCTCAGCGCCATTATCGCCAAGGACGGCACCATCCAGCATCTTGAGGTCATCAGCGGCCACCCGTTGTTGATCCCCTCCGCTTTGGAAGCGGTGAAACAGTGGGTGTACCAGCCGACCCTCCTCAACGGAGAGCCGGTGGAGGTCGTAACTCAGATCGACGTGAACTTCACGTTGAGTCAGTAACCGGTCCGGACCCAGCGGGTACCCCGGGCCGGCCAGAATTTGAATTCAACTCGCAGGAGAGAGAAAAGACAATGTTTTCGCAATTGCAAGTATGGTCGCTTTATTTGCTGCAGGGCGCCACCGTAGGTTGGGATGTCCGTTCCCTGTGGAATCAGATGGGTGGGTTGGCCAAGTGCGTGGTGTTCCTTTTGTTCCTCATGTCGGCGTATTCCATCGGCGTCATGATCGACCGGTTCATGGCGTACAGCGCGGCGCGCAAGCAGTCGCGGTTGTTTGCTCCGGCCGTGGCCGGCGCGCTTCGCGAAGGCAAGCTCGACGAGGCGGTGAAGATTGGGGACCGTTTCAAGAAAAGCCATCTCGCCAAAGTCGTGGTGGCGGGCCTCCAGGAATTCCAGGCCCACCAGCTCAGCAACGAAATTCCGGGTGAAGAGATCGAGGCTTCCAAGCGCGCGTTGGAGCGCTCCGAGGCCATTGTGCACGCCGAGTTGAAGCGCGGCGTCAGCGGTCTGGCGACCATCGGTTCCACCGCCCCCTTTGTGGGTCTGTTCGGAACGGTGGTCGGCATCATCAACGCCTTCACCGGGATTTCCACCGAGAAGTCGACCGGGTTGGGCGCGGTGGCCGGCGGTATTTCCGAAGCCCTGGTGACCACCGCTTTCGGGCTGTTCGTGGCCCTTCCGGCGGTCTGGGCGTTCAACTACTTCACGGGGAAGATTGAATCTTTCGACGTGGAAATGGGGAACTCCAGTTCGGAACTGATCGACTACTTCCTGAAACGATCGCAGCGTGGCGCCGGCGCACGCAAGTAGCACGAGGGTCTGTAAGGGCCGCAGGGGACCCTCGGGGTCGCCCGGTCCGTAGCTGGGAGTCCGGCGAGTTGATTTCCGGGGAGCTCCGATGCGGGGCTCCCCGCCTCCTGCCGAATTCCAGGGAGAGAAACGATGGCGACAGAAAAAGCTGCATCAGTTATCATGAAGCACAAGGCCGCGCCGCCGGTGTCCGACATCAACGTGACCCCCATGGTCGACGTGATGCTCGTCATGCTCATCATTTTCATGGTCATTACGCCCATGTTGTCCAAGGGCGTCAGTGTGGATCTGGTGAAGACCAAGAACCCCATTCCCATGCAAGCGGCCGACAAGAGCGACGCGATCCTGGTCGCCGTGACGCGCGACGGGAAGACGTATCTGGGCACAACCCAGATCACTCCAGCGGATTTGCCTTCGAAGGTGAAAGACCTGCTCATCAACCGGCTGGACAAGACGGTTTTTGTGAAGGCCGATGCGCGGGCGCGCTACGAGAAGGTGGTGGAGGTGGTGGACAACCTGCGTGCGGCGGGTGTCGACCAATTGGGTCTGCTGACCGAGCAGATCCTGGACACCACGAAGCCGAACCCCAGCGGCGGGGCCAAGTAGTCAACCAGAACTTATTAAAGGAGCAATTTTATGGCAATGGCAGTTGGCGGACGCGGTGGGCCGAAGTCCGACATCAATATGACGCCCATGATCGACGTGTTGCTGGTGCTGATCATCATCTTCATGGTGATCACACCGCTGACGCCGAAGGGGTTGGAGGCGCTCGTGCCTCAGCCGCCACCGCCCGGTAAGCAGGAGACAACTTCGGATCTGCGAACCGTCGTCATCTCGATCGATTCCGATCACAAGATGATGATCAACCAGGAGGCGACCGATGAAAGCCACCTGGGGGCCCGTCTGGAAGAGATCTTCAAGACGCGCGCCGAGCGCGTGGTGTTCGTGAAGGGCGATCCCAATATCGAATTCAGTTGGGTGGCGAGGGCGATCGATACCGCGCACGGCGCCGGCATCGATAAGGTCGGTCTGATGACCGCGAAGGTGGAGGCCGGAAATTAACATGCGCAAAATGGCGTTGATCCTGGGCGTGGCCGCGTTGGCGGTCTGGAGCGTGAGTTGCAACCAGTTGAAATCGCGCGATCAGCTCAACCAGGGCGTGCAAGCTTTCAAAAGCGCCCAATATCCGGAGGCCGTGGAGCACTTTAAGACCGCCGTCGAACTCGACCCGAATTTCCCCACGGCGCGCCTGTACCTGGCCACGGCCTACATGCAGCAGTACATCCCCGGCGCCATATCCCCCGAGAACGACCAGATGGCCAAGGCCGCCTACGACCAGTTCATGAAGGTGCTGGAACAGGATCCCAAGAACAACCTGGCCATCGCCTCGGTGGCTTCCCTCTACCTCAGCCAGAATAAGTGGGACGATGCCCAGCAGTGGTTCGAGAAGCTGACGGCCGTGGACCCCAACAATGCGGAAGCTTATTACAGCCTCGGTTTTGTCGCCTGGTCGAAGTGGTATCCGGCCTACGGGACGGCCCGCGCAAATCTGGGCATGAGGCAGGAAGATCCGGGTCCGATCAAGGACAAGAAGGTCAGGGATGAGCTGAAGGCCCAGTACGGGCCGGTGATCGACGGCGGTCTGAAGGCGCTGGACAAGGCGCTTGAGATCAACCCCGATTACGACGATGCCATGGCGTACGAGAACCTTCTGACTCGTGAGCGCGCGGACCTCGCCGACACCAAGGAAGAGTACAACGCGCAGATGAAGATCGCGGAGGATTGGTTCCAGAAAGCGCTGGCCACCAAGAAGCGCAAGGCCGAGCAGAAAGCCAAGACCACCGGTGGCGGCCTCACCACCGAACAATCGAAGTAGCGGCAACCGGCGCCCCAAGAAGGCGTGAAGAAATCGCCCGCAAGCGGGCAATGGGCAAGCTACAGCATGCCCCACCTCGGTGGGGCATGCTTTAGCTTGCCCATTCTTTCATCCACCCCGTCGCCTGCGCGAGTGCCATCATGCGGTTCTAGTCTTAATAGATGGCTGGAGCGAGGCTTCTACCGGCCAATTCAGGCCCCCCGAACCATGGCTTGGAACGCAGGGTAAGCCTCGGGACCATTGGCTTGCATGAATTTCACGAAAGCGCTGCCGGCAGCCTCCAGATTTCGCCACGAGTTCGGGTTCTTCGACATCGCCCGATAGGCCGGAAGCAACTCGCGCACGCGCTCCCAGACGAACAGCAATTCGCCGTTGGTCTGGAAGAAGAGATCCTGGTTCAATACTCCCGAGGTCACCAGCGCAGCCACCATTTCCCAGTAGCTCACCACCATGCGAAAGTAGGCGTTCTCCTGAGTGCCGGGAGGGGCGATTCGCTGCATGTCCTCCAGCGAGGCCGCATGGAAGTTCGCGGAGAACCATTCGCGGGCCTTGCGCAGTTTCTCTTCCCGCCGCAACTCGTAGAGCCGCAGAATCAGGTTGGCATCGTCATAGGTAGCTGGAGCAGGCATGAGACCATTATCCCACGCGCTACAATACTCTCAGGTCCCCCCTTCGGGAAGTTTATGGAAACACTGGCCGAACAGCTTGCCCGCCAGACGCGGGAGGCGGCCCTCTACCGGCCGCTGGACCGCGACCGCGTCGAGTGCTTCGCCTGCGGCCACCGCTGCCCCATCCCGGCGGGCTTCGCGGGGGTGTGCAAGGTGCGCTTCAATCGCGGCGGAAAGCTGTACGCGCCATACGGCTACGTGAACGCGGTCCACTGCGATCCCATCGAAAAGAAACCGTTTTTCCACGCGCTTCCGGGAACCAGCGCGCTGAGCTTCGGCATGCTCGGCTGCGACCTGCATTGTGGATACTGCCAGAATTGGGTCTCTTCCCAGGCGCTGCGCGACAGTCGTTCCACGCTGGATTTTCAGGCGGTGTCGCCGCGGGAACTGGTGGACCTGGCGCTGCGCCACGGCGCGGCGAGCCTGGTGAGCACCTACAACGAGCCTCTGATCACCGCCGAGTGGGCCGTGGCGGTTTTCCGCGAGGCCAAAGCCGCGGGCCTGGCGACCGGCTTCGTCTCCAATGGCAACGCCACGCCGGAGGTGCTGGAATATATCCGCCCGTGGGTGGACCTGTACAAAGTCGATCTCAAGAGCTTCGACGACCGGCGCTACCACGAGCTGGGCGGCCGCATCGGCCCGGTTCTCGACTCCATCGCCCGCATCCACAAGCTGGGCTTTTGGCTGGAAGTGGTCACCCTGGTGGTTCCCGGCTTCAACGACTCCGATGCGGAGTTGCGGCAAATCGCGGGATTTCTGGCCGCCATCTCCCCGGATATTCCCTGGCACGTCACGGCGTTCCACCAGGAATATAAGATGATCGGACCGGACGACACCCCGCTGGAGACGCTGATTCGCGCGGCGGAGATCGGGCGCGCGGCGGGCCTCCGCTATGTGTACGCCGGGAACCTGCCCGGTGAGACCGCCGGCCTGGAAAGCACCCGCTGCCCTGGATGCGCCGGCCTGCTGATCGAGCGCCGCGGATTCCGGGTGGCCAGAAACCGAATCTCGGCCGGCGGCCAGTGCCCCGATTGCGGCACGGCGATCCCCGGAAGGTGGTGAGCCATCGAGACCGTCCACATTTCGCCATTCAGCGGCGCCTGGTATCCGGAGCAGCCCGCCGCGCTCGGGAGCCTGCTGGATGAGGCCTTCGAGCGGTCGCGCCAGCGTACCGGCCCGTTCCTGTTCCCCAACGGTCTCGGCTACGTCACGCCACATGCGGGACCGCAGTATTCGGGGACCGTGGCCGCCGCGGTCTACCGCTCGCTCGAGCAGCAGAAACCGGAGCGGATCGTGGTGCTGGCCTTTCCGCACCACGGCGGCCTCCGGGGAATGGCGATTCCGGACGTCGAGACCATCTCGACGCCGCTGGGCGAAGTCCCCATCGACCGGGAGTTTGCCGCGGGGTTCGCGCGGGTCCCGGAAAGCCAGGTCTGCGACCACTCTTTCGAGATTCAGTTGCCTTTCCTGCAAAGGGCCGTCCCCCACGCGCGAGTGACTCCGGTCTACGTGGGCCGCACCGGCGCCGACGAGCGGCGCGCGGCGGCCAAACGGCTGGCGGCGGCATGGCAGCCCGGCGTGGTCTTCCTGGCATCGTCCGACTTCACGCACTATGGCCGCGGTTTCGGGTATGTGCCATTTCCGGCCGACAGCGCCGTCGCTTTCCATCTGCGCGAGCTGGATTTCGAGTGCGCCGAGGCCGCCGGCAGCCTGGATTCGTCGCTGTTCCTGGAAACGCTGGAGGAACGCGGCGCCACCGTCTGCGGTTCGGGCCCCATCTCCCTGCTGCTCGATGTGCTGCAGTTGCTGGGCGGCGACGATCTCTACCAGGCAACCCTGGACTACCAGACATCCGGAGAGTTGACCGGGGATTACCGGCAATCGGTGAGCTATGCCGCCTTGGGATACTTCCGCCGCGCCGCCTTCGATCTGGATGCCGCGGACCGCGAGGCGCTGCTCGATAGCGCCGCGGAAACCCTGCGGCGATTGCGTGAGACCGGAGAGCGCGAGGCCATCCCGGCGCAAGGCGGCTCCGCCGCGTTACAGGCTCGGCGCGGCTGTTTCGTCAGCCTGCACCAGGGCGACGAACTGCTCGGCTGCCTGGGGAACTGCCAGGGCCGCAAGCCGCTGGCCGAAGAGGCGGCCGATCTGGCGCTGTCGGCGGCGCTGGAAGATCCGCGCTTCCGGCCGGCCGCCGCCGTCCCGGGCCCCATCGATATCGAAATCTCGGTCCTCACGCCGTTCC
>JBAWDI010000531.1:0-8056 GCA_049590695.1 Bryobacteraceae bacterium | reverse complement strand
GGGAAGCCGCTGACGCGGTGCGCCACGTGGCACATGGCATCCAGTGGGTTGGTGACTATGATCAGGATGCAGTCGGGCGAATACTTCACCGCCTGCTCCACGCTGGCCTTGACGATTTCGTAGTTGGCCCACAACAGGTCGTCGCGGCTCATGCCGGGCTTGCGGGGGAAGCCGGCGGTGAGCACGACGATGTCGGAGTTGGCCGTGGGCGCGTAGTCGTTGGCGCCCGTAAGCTGAACGTCGACTCCCTCGACGGGGCAAGACTGGAGAATGTCCAGGGCCTTGCCCTGCGGGATACCTTCGAGAATATCCACCACGACAATGTCGGCCAGAGCTTTGCCGGCCAGGCGGACCGCGCAACTGGCGCCGACATTTCCGGACCCTACAACTGTGACCTTCTTTCTCATCTTGGCTCCCTTCAGGCCGTTACCGCCGGCGCCCGCATGTTGCCGGCAATGGCGGCGGCAAACTCACTGGTTCGTAGCTTCACGGCGCCTTCCATCTGGCGATGCAGATCGTAGGTGACGCGCTTTTGCCTCATGGTTTCAGTAATGCCATGCTCGATGAGCAGCGAAACCTCTTTCCAGCCCATGTGGTGGAACATCATGGAGCCGGCCAGGATGACGCTCGAGGGATTGATGACATCCTTGTTGGCGTACTTGGGGGCGGTGCCGTGGGTGGCTTCGAAGACCGCGTACTCGTCGCCGATATTGCCGCCCGGCGCCATCCCCAGCCCGCCCACCTGGGCCGCGCAGGCGTCCGACAGGTAGTCGCCATTGAGGTTGGGGGTAGCCAGCACGTCGTATTCATCGGGCCGCAGCAGCGCCTGCTGGAACATGGAGTCGGCGATGCGGTCCTTGACCAGGACTTTGCCCGGCGGGACGTTGGCGCCCACTTCCGCCTCGGTGACGCAGACATTCGAAAACTCCTCTTTGACCAGGTCGTATCCCCAGTCGCGGAAGGCGCCCTCGGTGAACTTCATGATGTTGCCCTTGTGCACCAGGGTCACGCTGCGACGCCCGTTTTCGATGGCGTATTGGATGGCGCGCCGGATCAGCCTCTTGGAGCCGAACACGCTCATGGGCTTGATCCCGATGCCGGAATCCAGGCGGATCTTCTTGCCCATCTCCCGGTTCAGGAACTCGATGACCTGGAGCGCCTCGGGCGTCCCCTCGCGCCACTCGATGCCGGCATAGACGTCCTCGGTGTTTTCGCGGAAGATCACCACGTTCAGCAGTTCGGGGTGCTTCATGGGCGAAGGCACACCCGGAAAGTAGCGGACCGGCCGCATGCACACGTACAGATCGAGCAGCAGCCGCAAGGTGACGTTCAAACTGCGAATCCCGCCGCCGACCGGAGTGGTCAGCGGCCCCTTGATGGCGACATGGAACTGCCGGATGGCGTCGAGCGTGCCCTGAGGCAGCCAATCGTTGAACTTCTGGTAGGCCTTCTCGCCGGCGAAAACCTCGTACCAGGCCACACGGCGCCGGCCGCCGTATGCCTCCAGAACGGCTGCGTCGAACACCGTGCGGGCAGCCCGCCAGATATCCGGCCCGACGCCATCGCCTTCGATGAAGGGGATGATGGGGTTATCGGGGACCGAAAGCTTGTGATCTCGAACCTGGATGGCCCCTCCATCCACGGGGATCCGAACCTCGTTGAAACTCTCCATACCGCCTCCCGAGCCCTCGATTCGCGGCGGGACGGCGCCCGGCGCCATATCGCTCATCGGACTCCAAACTATATGATTTGGCATCAACTATAGCAGTTCCGGCCAGGGGGGAGCAATGTCCCGGTTATCCCGCGAAATGTGTGTGCGTTTCGCGCGATTTGGGAGTAAACTAGCCACGGATAGGGAGGGTGCCTCGATGCCGACTTACATTACGCTCATGAAGTTTACGGAACAGGGGGCCAAGGACTTGAAAGGCGCGCCCCGGCGAATCGAATCGGCCGCCAAAGCCTGGGAATTGATGGGCGGCAAGCTGCTCGGCGCGTACTTCGTTATGGGGGAATACGACTACATCGCCATCACCGAGAGCCCCACCGATGAAGCTGCCGTCGCCGCCAGCCTGGCGGTGTGTGCCCGCGAGCACGTCAAGACGACCACGCTTCGGGCCTTCACCATCGACCAGTTCGCCCAGTTGGTAGACAGGCTGCCTTGAACGCCCGGGTAGGCTGGTAGCGCCTTGTTATTTGCACTATGATGTACTTGGCGCGTGCCACTCCCGCGGGGTGGCGCGCGCGCCAAGGAACTTCCTCCGGTGCCGCGGCGCCGGTGTTTACGGGGCCGCCCACACGGTATGGATTGGGGTTTGAGCCGCCCTCGTGGGCTTTCGACGACGAGCGGCGCGATTGTGCGGGAGAGCACACTGGCCGGATGGCGGCGGACGCCGCCGACCCCCGCCGGGATGTGCGGGCGTGGCGTTTCGGACCTAGGGGTTTAAGGGAGAACATTATGGGAAACGAAGCTTTGAGTATTCTGGATAAGCGCACCCAGACCACGTATGAAATCCCCATCGACAAGGGGACCATCCGGGCCATGGACTTGCGCAAGATCAAAACCGGGCCCGACGATTTCGGGCTCATGACCTACGATCCCGCTTTCATGAATACTGCTTCATGCCAAAGCGCGATCACCTTCATCGACGGCGACAAGGGTATCCTGCGCTACCGCGGCTACCCCATCGATCAACTCGCGGAGAAGTGCACGTTCCTGGAGGTGGCCTACCTGCTTCTGTTCGGGGATCTGCCCACGGAATCCCAACTGAAAGAGTGGGTGACCAATATCACTTACCACACCATGATTCACGAGACCACCAAGAAGTTTCTGGAGGGATTTCGCTGGAACGCCCATCCCATGGGGATGCTGGTCAGCACGGTGGCGGCGCTTTCCACGGTTTACCCCGAGGCCCGCAATGTCCACGATCCGCAGAACCGCAAGTTGCAGATCATGCGCCTGATCGGCAAAATGCCGACCATTGCGGCGTACACCTACCGGCACGGCTTGGGCTACCCCTACATCTATCCGGACAACGACCTCGGCTACGCCGAGAACTTCATGAACATGCTTTGGAAGATGGTGGAGCCCAAGTACCAGGCCAATCCCGTCCTGGCGCGCGCGCTCGATATCCTGTTCATCCTGCACGCCGATCACGAGCAGAATTGCAGCGCCAATGCCATGCGCGCGGTGGGCAGCTCCTTCGCCGATCCGTACCTCTCGACGGCTGCGGCGGCTGCCGCGCTCTCCGGCCCCCTGCACGGCGGGGCCAACGAAGAAGTTCTCAAAATGCTGGATGTGATCGGCTCCAAGGACAAGATCCCAGCCTATATCGAGAAAGTCAAGGCCGGGCAGTTCAAGCTGATGGGATTCGGACACCGGGTCTACAAGAACTACGACCCGCGCGCCAAGATCATCAAGTGGGCCGCGGACAACGTGTTCCAGGTCACCGGCAGGAATCCCAAGCTCGAGATCGCGCTGGAGCTGGAGCGCATCGCCCTGGAAGACGAATACTTCGTCAAGCGCAAGCTCTACCCCAACGTGGATTTCTACTCTGGGATCATCTACCAGGCCATGGGCTTCAACCCGGAGATCTTCACGGTGTTGTTCGCCATTCCGCGCACGGTGGGCTGGCTGGCCCAGTGGCAGGAGCTGCTGGAAGACCCCGAGCAAAAGATCGCGCGCCCGCGGCAGATCTATACGGGCCACGTGGCGCGGGATATCGTGCCCATCGAGAAGCGGGGTGCGGCGGCAGCGTAGCGCCGGCGGTCGATTTTTGCCGCCGGTGGATTCAGGCCTGTCTGAAGGACACCGGCGACAAGACCGCCGGCGTTACTCTACCGCGGTGGGCATGCGAATCGTGAATGTGCTCCCTTTGCCCACCTCGCTCCGGACGGAAATAGTGCCGCGGTGCGTGGTCACAATCCCGTAAGCGATCGACAAGCCGAGTCCGGTGCCCTTGCCGCTGGCCTTGGTGGTGAAGAAAGGATCGAAAATGCGATCGATCTGCTCCGGAGGTATACCATGCCCCGTGTCCGAAATCGCCACCTCGACGCATTTTTCGGGTTTGAGGTGACGCGACACGATGGTGATGGCGCCCCGTTCATCCATGGCTTGGACCCCATTCATGATAATGTTCATGAACACCTGCTGGAACTGCGATCCGTCCGCCATAACGAGAGGCAGATCGGGAGCCAGGTTTTGGACCAGGTTGATATTGAAAAACAGCGCTTGTTTGGTCACCAGAAACAGGGTGTCCTCGAGGACCTTGTTGAGGTCCACCAGTTGAATGTTGCTCTTCGACTGGCGCGAGAATTCGAGCAGCCCCTTCACAATGTCCCGGCATCGCTCGGTCTGCCGGATGACCTCCTCGAGGTTTTCCCGGTTGGGGTCGTCATCCCGCATGTCTTCGACGCTGAGGCCGGTGAGCGCCAGGATGCCGCCCAGCGGGTTATTGATTTCATGGGCCACGCCGGCGGCCAGCATACCGAGCGAAGCCAGCCTCTCGGATTGCGCCACCCTGGCCTGCATGGCCACCAGTTCCTCGGTGCGCTGCCTCACCTTTTCCTCGAGCGTCCGGCCCCATTCCTCGAGGTCGCCCCGCATCTGCCGGAGGCTCTGGAGCATAGCGTTGAAGGATTCCGCCAGTAAGGCGATCTCGGTGGGAGAATCCGATTGGACCTCCTGGTCGAACCGGCCGGCGATGATGTTGTGGGTGGCGGCCACCATCTCGCCGATGGGGCGGGTGATGTTGCCGATCATGTAATAAGTGATGCCGATGATCAGGAGAAAGCCGCCGACAGCGATGCCGAAGAAGGAGAGCACGACGCGGTTGCGGATGGCCGTATAGGTGTTCTCCAGAATTCCGACGGAGAGCATGCCGACGACGTTTCCGGCATAATCGCGAATCGGATCGTACTCGCTGATGAGCCAGTCCTTCACCACAAACGCCCGCCCTCGCCAGGCCTCTCCCCGTTTCAGGACGGCATCGCAAACCTCAGCCGGCGCTCGCGAGCCGACTGCCCGGCGGCCGGCCGGGGTTCGGACGCTGGTCGAGATTCGGAGATCGTTCTGGAAGATCGTGACGGCGCCGCTATCCACGTCCCGGAACGGGTCGCCGCGAAAAAGCAGTTCCCGGACGCGGTCCACAATGGCGAAGTTCCCGGTCAGAAGGAGGCCGCCATACAGGACGCCCTGAATCTGGCCGCCAGCTGCCTCCACGGGAGCGGCCGCCATGAGCGTCAGGCCGGCGGGGAGGATCTCGGTGCCCGCGGCCACTTTGCCGGAAAGCGCCGCTTTGACAATGCCGATGGAAGAGGCGTCGTCCAGGGCGCGGCCGGGCTGAGACACCCGCAGCACCACGCCTCCGCGCGCATCCGCGAGGGTCAGGAAATCGAAGCCCGCGTCGTGGCGAATCCGTTCCAGATAGGCGGCCAGAGAACGCCGGTCGCCGGTAGCGAGGTACTGTTGGACGGTGGTGCCGGACGCCACAAACTCGACCGGGAGCTTGAGCGCCTGAAGCTGCTGGTCGTAGACCGTCCTGGCGGTGGCGAAATCGTGATCCACGGCCCGGCGCGCCTGCGTCATGATGGTGGAGCTGACGATCCACGAACCCACCAGCGACGTGGCTAATCCTCCGATGCCCAGGATCACCAGGTAGCTCGAGATCAGCCGCGCCTTGAGCGAGAGCCTGCGGGAACCGAAGCTAAAGCGCATGAGGTGGGGCGCTTTCACGCCGCCTTTCCCAGCCGTTGGCGGATCTGCTCCAGCAACTGAACCAGGTCCACCGGCTTGGAGAAGAACATGTCGTGCGCCATCCAGCCGCCGCTCTCCGGGATCTCGAAGTCTGGAAGGTGTGTGCAAAATGAGCTGATCACAAATATCGGGACATTCTTCAAGTCCGCATCGCGGCGCATTTCCTGAATGGTGAAGAACCCTTCGGTCCGCTCGTTCATCATGATGTCCATGAGGATCAGGTCCGGCCGCTGCAATTTCGCCAGCTTGACGCCTTCCTTGCCGTCATGCGCCTGGAACACGGTGAAGCGGTTCGCCTCGAGGAAACAGGCGACGGCCTCGGCGAAATCCCGGTCGTCGTCCACTATCAGTATTCGTTTTTCTTCCATTGTCATTCCCAACCCCCCAATTCCGTGTCTTCCGCCGGTGCGCGCCACGCCGGCAAGCGCACCCGAAAAGTCGAGCCGATTCCGGCTTGGCTCTCGACCTCGATACTCCCACCCATTTCCGAAACGATTCTCTTCGAAATATGCAGTCCCAGGCCCGTGCCCTCCGTCCTTTTGACGCCTTCCCCCTTGACGCGAAAGAACTCGTCGAACAGAAACGGCCGGTACTGTTCCGGGATACCAACGCCCGTGTCGGCGACGGCAATCACCACCTCGCCGCCGGAGAGGCAGCCGGTAACCGTAGCCTTGCCGCCGGGCTTGTTGTACTTGATGGCATTGGTGATCAGGTTGTCGAACAGAACATTCAGGCAGTTCCGGTCGCCCGATACGCACAACGCTTCTTCCGGCCAAACGGCTTCGAGCGAAACCTGCTCGGCCGCGGCCATCTCCTCGTAGCTGGCCAGGATGCCTGTGACGATGGGTTTGAGGTCTACCTCGACCCTTTCCTTGACGAGCGTGCCCCCCTCGACTCTTGCCAGGGTGAGCCAGTCCGAAATCAGGTTCTGCAGTTCCTCGGTCCGCTTGAGGCAGCGGTCGATCCATTCCTGTCTTCGGACTGGGTCGTCTTTCGTCTGGTCGAGGTGCTTGAGCACGTCCAGGTACTGGTGGATGGCGACCAGGGGCGTCCGCAGTTGATGCGACACGAACGTGACAAATTGCCGCTTGAGGAGAGCGCGCTCCACTTCACCGCGCTGCGACTCGAGCGCCAGCCGGCGGCGGTCCAGCCCGCGGTTTATGATCATCCGCAGCTCATCCGGCGAAAACGGTTTGGGCAGGAAATCGTACGCGCCGGACTTCATCGCCTCCACCGCGGTATCGATGGTGGCGTAACCCGTAATGACCACCAGGATGATCTGCGGGTCGATTTCATGGACGCGGGAAATGACCTCCAGGCCGCTGATTCCCGGCATCTTGAGGTCCACCACCACCAAGCCCGGCTTGTGCTCCGCAACACCTTCGAGGCCCCGGGCCCCATTTTCGAAGACCTCCACGCGGAGACCCATCTTCGACAGGATCTTGCTGCATGAGAGCCGCATCGCATAGTCGTCGTCGATCACGACGATCATTTCCGGCGCCGCCGCCTCACTCATGGCACCCTCCCCGCGCCCCCCGCGGCCTTCTCCAGAAGCGCAAGGAACCTGGGAATGTCGAGCGGCTTGGTGAGGTACGCGTCGGGCCGGATCATCTCGACTTCCCCCGACATTGGAAAACGCTCATCGGGGCTTTCCTCGACCGAGGAAAGCATAAAAATCGGAACATGCCTGTGTTCCGCATACTCGTCCCGATATTTGAGCGCGTGGGTCACCCCGTATCCCTCCACGGAGGTCTCCATCATGACGTCGAGGATGATGACGTCGGGTTTGTGTTCGAGCACCTGCCGCAAGCCCTCGTGTCCGGAGCCGGCTTCGAGCACCACGTAGCCGCGAGTCTCGAGAAGAGATCTCACCGAGACCCGAAAATCTTGGTCGTCGTCAATCAGGAGCACCTTGACGGACATCCCAGCCTCCTTCCCGCCGGGCGGCTCCGCAGGAGAGCCGCTCCGCTTGATTATAGGATAACTAACTCCGAAACTGAAGCGCCGCTCCGGCATTGCTATCATGGGCCATCGGCCCTCATGAACCTGCCGCGCCTCTACCCCATCCTCGACACGGAATCGCTGGCCGGGCGCGGCGTCTCCATCCAGGATGCCGCCGCCGCGTTCCTGGAAGGCGGCGCCGGCATCCTCCAAATCCGCCACAAGGGACACTGGAACCGCGGCGTCTTCGAATCTGCCAGGCAAGTGGCCCGCCTGTGCCGCGAAGCCGGCGCGCCGCTCATCGTCAACGACCGCGCCGATTTCGCCATGCTGCTCGAAGCCGGCCTGCACGTGGGGCAGGAC
>JBAWDI010000530.1:0-17610 GCA_049590695.1 Bryobacteraceae bacterium | reverse complement strand
GGGTTGTTCGGAGTGGAACCGGCGGACCCGGCTACCATCGCCGCCGCGGGTATAGCCATGGTGGTGGCGGCGGGTGTCGCGGCCTGGTTGCCGGCGCGGCGCGCGGCGTTGTTGGACCCGGTGGTGGCGCTGAGGTATGAGTGAGGGGCGTGCTCAGCCCAGCTTGACGGGGAGTTCGTCCATCGGCCCCATCCACTGCTTTTCGCGATCGGCGTCGATGCTCAGCTTGTAGCTCCGCTTCACATCCGCGATCTTCTCGCCGCGAACATCGATCTTGTTCAGGTCGTATTGGCCCAGGCCCGCCTGGTAACAATAAACCAGGCTGCCCACCCAACCGGGGTCGACCCCCATGGCTTCCACGCCCACGCGGTCTGCGGCCAGATAGTCGGTGGAGGCAATCGCAATGCGGTGCGGCACCGGCGTTCCGGCATGCGGGCCGTTGCCCTCCATGCCTTCGAAGGCATCGACCACGGCCGCGCCCCAGAAAGGCTTCAGTTTTTGCGCCGTCAGCATCATGTTGACCTGCATCATGCGGATACCGACGTGGTACTTGCGCTTGTCGCTCCAGCGAGGCGTCACCTTGGGAGCCGCCGAAAGCGGGGCGCCCAGGACCATGTTCTTCACAGACATGGTGACCAACTGGGCGTTGTGGGTCTTCATCACCGAGCAGCAGATGATGTAGGCGTCGGGGTCCTGCAGGCGCGCCGCCAGGCGCACCGGAACGACGTGCGCATCGTAATCGAAGACCGGGAGCACCTGGTATTTCGCCTCGATGTTGAGGTCCATCAGGCTCACGTTCTGGCTGCGATGCTCTTCGACGATCTTCTGATAGCCGAGCGCTTCGAAGTTGGCCAGAGCATTGCCGCAGGATTCGGCGATGACCACCGGCCCTTTGAAGCGCGGAGCGAGGTAGTCGAGGATGCCCATGAGCGCCTCGGGATTGGTGGTTCCGAGCGCGACGGTGCTGACGCAATTGGGCTTGAGGGCCACGTATTTCTTGGTTTTCAGGACGGGCAGGATCTGGTCGTCGATGGCCACCAGCGCGTCGGTGATGTTCTTGCGCCGGCTGCTCTCCCCTTTGACCAGCGCCACCGTGGACCGGGCGGTCTGGTACGGGTAGGGTTGATCCGGGCCGGTCCACACATCCATGTTGGGCCGGGGCGGCTGTTGCTGCGCCGCGGCCGGGCGGATACCGCGTGCTGCCACCGCGGCACCCGCGGCCATCAAAAAATTGCGTCGTGAGAATGACATGGGAAAATCACCTCTTCTAGTCCGAAATGCCAGTATATACCCTGGCGCGACTGCCCTCGTTTCCCAACTACCAGCGATCGTCTTCGCGCCGCCGCTCGCGCCGACAAGGTAGATTTGATGTGTGGGCCTTTTCGGAGTTCTAGTATGAATCTTGGAAGCCGTGAGAGAATGGGCATGCTACGGTCGCGGCTCCGAGCGAGCCACGCCGCCGCACACCGAGCCGTGACCGTCAGGGAGCGGTCTTGTACAAGCTCAAACGGCCGATTGAACAAACAGAGTGATGAGACAACTGGTTGAGTGTGTTCCCAATTTTTCCGAAGGGCGCGATGCCGCCAAGATGGATGCGATCGTCCAGGCCATCGTTTCGGTTCCGGAAGTGGTCCTGCTGGATCGCGGATCGGACGCCGATCATAACCGCTCGGTCCTGACCTTCGTCGGGCCGCCCGCGGCGGTGGCCGATGCCGCCTTCCGCGCGGTTGAAAAAGCGGCGTCGCTCATCGACCTGACCAGGCATGAGGGCGTGCACCCGCGCATAGGGGCGGCGGACGTGGTGCCGTTTATCCCCATCCAGGGTGTGACGCTGGAGGATTGCGTCCAGCTCGCCGAGCGCGTGGGCCACGAGATCTGGAACAAGCTGAAGATTCCCGTCTATTTTTACGAAGCGGCGGCCCGGCGGCCCGGGCGTGTGAACCTCGAAAACATACGCCGCGGCCAATTCGAGGCGCTGCTCGAAGAGATGGGGACGGCGCCCGAGCGCCATCCGGACGTGGGCGAGGCGGTTTGCCACCCGACCGCCGGCGCCATCGTGGTGGGCGCGCGCAAATTCCTGATCGCTTATAACATCAACCTGGGCACCGCCGATGTGCGCATCGCCAAGAAGATTGCCAAGACCATTCGTTTCTCCTCCGGCGGCCTGCGCTGCGTAAAAGCCATCGGGGTGGCGCTGGCCTCGCGAAACCTGGCCCAGGTTTCCATGAACCTGACGGATTTCGAGCAGACGCCCATGCACGTGGTCTTCGAAGCCGTGCGCCGGGAAGCGGAGCGCCATGGCGTGCCGGTGGTGGGCAGCGAGATCGTCGGCCTGGTTCCCAGGAAGGCGCTGGAAATGTCGGCCGAGTATTTCCTGCGCTTCGAGAATTTCCGGCCGGAGTTGGTGTTGGAGAACCGCATCGCCGATGCTATGGCGTCGCGCGGCGGCCATGACGGCGGCATCGGCGCGCCACGTGATACAACGGTCGTGAAAGGTAGCGCTCTATGATCATTCGTCCTGAAGATGCCCTCGAATACCATTCCGCATCTCCGGCGGGAAAGGTGTCGGTTACCCCGACCAAACCCTGCCAGACACAGCGCGATCTGAGCCTTGCCTATACGCCCGGCGTGGCCGTTCCGTGCCTGGAGATCGAGCGCGACCCAACCCTCGCCTATAAGTACACCGCCAAAGGCAACTTGGTGGGGGTGGTGAGCAACGGCACGGCGGTGCTGGGCCTGGGCAACATCGGCGCCCTGGCCGGCAAACCCGTGATGGAAGGGAAGGGAGTTCTGTTCAAGCGCTTCGCCGATATCGACGTCTTCGATATCGAGCTGGCCAGCGAAGATCCTAAAGAGATTGTGCGCACCTGCCAGATGCTGGAGCCCACCTTCGGAGGCATCAACCTGGAGGACATCAAGGCGCCGGAGTGCTTCTATATCGAAGAGGAGTTGCGGAAGACCATGAAGATCCCGGTCTTCCACGACGATCAGCACGGCACTGCCATCATCTCGGGCGCGGGCCTGCTGAATGCGCTGGAAATCGTAGGCAAGAAGATTGGCGACGTGAGAGTGGTGTTCAGCGGGGCCGGCGCCGCAGCCATCGCCTGCGCCGCGCACCACGTCAGGCTGGGCGTACGGCGCGAGAACATCGTCATGTGCGACATCCAGGGCGTGGTCTACGAGGGCCGTACCGAAGGCATGAACCCGTACATGGCGCGCTTCGCCGCCAGGACCGAGGCGCGCACGCTGGGGGAGGCCCTGGTTGGCGCGGATGTCTTTTTCGGACTCTCCGTCGGCGGTTGCGTCACCCCCGAGATGATCCTCGGGATGGCGCCGGACCCCATCATCTTCGCGCTGGCCAACCCGGACCCAGAAATCGCTTACGAAGTCGCGGTGGCCACGCGGCCAGATGCCATCGTGGCTACCGGCCGCTCCGATTGCCCCAACCAGGTGAACAATGTGCTGGGGTTCCCGTTCATCTTCCGCGGCGCGCTGGACGTGCGCGCCACCACCATCAATGATGAGATGAAGCTGGCCGCCACCCGCGCGCTGGCTTCCCTGGCCAAGGAAGACGTGCCCGATGCCGTGCTGCGCGCCTACGATGTGGAGCGCCTCGAATTCGGGCGCCAGTACATCATCCCCAAAGCCTTCGATCCGCGCGTGCTCATTTGGGAAGCCTCCGCGGTGGCGCAGGCCGCCATGGATACCGGCGTGGCACGAGTGCCCGTCGACATCGCCCAGTACCGCGAAGCGCTCGAACGCCGCCTCGGCAAGGCCTACGGAGTCGTGCGCAACATGATCAACAAGGCGCAGAGGCAGCCTCGGCGCGTCGTCTTCACAGAAGGCGAAGAGGGCAAGATCCTGCGCGCCTGCCAGATCCTGCTCGACGAGAAGATCGCCCTCCCCATCCTGCTCGGCCGCGAAGACACGATCCGCGCGAGGGTGGAGGAGCTGCATCTGCACCTGGAAGGCGCGCAGATCGTCGAGCCGGCGAAATTCCCGCGGCTGGACGAGTACACCGAAGAGTTTTTCGGCCTGCGCCAGCGCAAAGGCGTCACCCGCACCGAGGCCGGGCAACTCATCCTCAACCCCGTCACGTTCGGCAGCGTGATGGTGCGGCTCAACGATGCCGATGCGCTGGTCGGCGGACTCACCACCCACTACCCCGATACCATCCGGCCCGCGCTTCAGGTAATCGAAGTGCGGCCGGAGATGCGGATCGTGGCTGGTGTCTACGCGCTCATCACGCCCAAGGGGGACCTTTATTTCCTGGCCGATGCCACGGTCAACATCGAGCCGAGTGCCGAAGACCTGGCCGAAATCGCCATCCAGGCCGCGGAAAAGGCGCTCCGCTTTAACCAGCAGCCGCGCGTGGCCATGTTGTCCTTCTCGAATTTCGGCAGCACGCGCCATCCGCTGGCCGAGAAGGTCCGCCACGCCGTGAACCTGGTGCGGCAGCGCGCCCCCGGCCTCATGATCGATGGCGAAATGCAGGCCGATACCGCGGTGGCTCCGCAAATCCTCGAGGAGACCTACCCGTTCAGCACGCTCAAGGGCGGCGCCAACGTGCTGATCTTCCCCAACCTCGAAGCCGGCAACATCGCCTACAAGCTGCTGCAACGCATCGGCGGCGCCGAGTGCATCGGACCGCTGCTCACGGGCCTCTCAAAACCCGTGCACGTATTACAGCGCGGCTCGGAGGTCAACGACATCGTGCACGTGGCGGCGGTGGCCGTGGTAGACGCGCAGGAAGTCGGCAAGCCCTACCGGACACTCAGCAACGCCGTGCGCCGGTAGCGCACGGGGCACGAGAATTCGATGCGGAAACGCGCGGCGCCAGTGCGGGATCCGCACTCCGAAATTGTCGTCGATCCTCGATGCCCGCTTCGGTGGAGACGCTGTGGGCGAACGTGGTCACTGGTCGTCGAAGTCCGGCAGATTCGGGACCTCGGTAGTGGATAAGGCAGCCGGCGTCCTGGGGGCCGCGCGCCAGCGTCTCAGTAACCAAACCACCAGGAACACTCCGAGGATGAGGACCAGCCACGGAAAAAACGGCGTCCATCCGCGGGGTACTGTCCGGGGATCCACCAGCACCTTACTGCCGTACAAGCCGACGTAGGTATCCAGGATTTCCCGATCCGACCTCCCCATCGCCACCCACTTGACGATTTCCAGTCGCATTTTGACCGCGATCTCGCTCTGATGGGTGGCCACGGGTTCGGTGTAGCAGCAAGGCGCCAAAACCGCATGTTCCAGGTGGTCGACTCTTGCCTGCCGCTGTTCCGCGGTCTCGGCAAGAACGAGTGACGGCAGTAAAGCCGTCAGAAAGAGCAATTGGACGAATCTTGGGATCATGATTTTCCTCGAAATACCGGTCATGGAAGCAGTCCGAAATATCCCGCCGCCGCGCCGATGGCCAGGATGAACGCGGGATGCCAACGCCAGCCGGCGAGCAGACAGAACGACAGAACGAACAGGGCGTAGCCGTGCCATGAGACAAGGGCGCTTCGCCCCAGCACTATAGCTGCGCTTAGGACGAGACCCGCCACCGCCGGATTGACTCCCGCCAGGAAGCGCTGGGCGCGATGGTCGTCGCGGAAGCGGCTGTATTGGCGACTGATGGCCAGCATCAACACGATGCCGGGAGCGAATAGCGCGGCCGTGGCCGCCAGGGCGCCGATTGTGCCGGCCATGTGAAACCCGGCGAAAGTGGCAAGAACGGCGATCGGCCCCGGAGTCAGATTGCTGATCGCAACGCCGTCGAGGAACTCTTGCGGCTTCAACCAGCCGAGTTGGGTGACTAGCCGGTTGTTGAGAACCGGCACGAGCACAAATCCACCACCAAAAAAAACCAGCCCGATCTTAAGGAAGGTGACGATCAATTTCGACACCGGCGACGCGGCGAAAAGTGCGAATGGCATGCAGTTCGCAGCCCCGCCGCCGGCCATCTTTTCAGGCGGGCGCGGCTGTCTGGGCGCAGTCAATCCGGAGGGCAAGAGAAGGCCGGCGGCTCCAGCCGCCACCAGCACCCAGGCCGCGTTCCACTGGACCACTCCCGCCGCCAGTGCGCCAGCCGCGATCGACATAGCCGGCCATGAGCGCAGCAGGTTGCGGGCAATCGACCAGCCGGCATCCAGAATCAGGGCAATCACCACCGGAACAAGCCCCGCCACGGCGCTCTGCAACGCAGGCACGGCGTGGTAGCGGAAGTAGAGATCGGACAAGACGATGACGGCAGTAATCGATGGGACCAGGAATGCGCCCGCCGAAAGCAGCGCGCCGGCGATACCGAACAGACGGTAGCCGATGAAGATCGCCACGTTCCCGGCGAACGCCCCCAAAACCTGTCCCAGCCCCACGCCGTGGACGAATTCATCGAGGGGGATCAGGCGGCGCCTTCGCACGAACTCCTGTTCCATGAGCGCGATTACGGCCATGCCTCCTCCGAAACCGATGCTGCCGATTTTGAGAAATGCAACCAGCAGACGCGGGAGAGAAACAGATCCCCCACGGTCACCGTTCAGCGCCGATGGATCGCGATCCGGGGGATCCATGTCATTTCCAGTCGCCCAGGAGATCTTCCCGGCCACATCCGTTGGCTTCGGCTTCGAGGGTGGCATGCGTAATGCCCCATTCTTCATGCAGGAAACGGCGCACTTCGGCGGCGATGACTTCCGCCTCGAGCAAGGTGGTTGCGCCCACTTTCATGTGGGCGGTCAACACCCGCTGGCCCGGTCCCACCTCCCAGGCGTGGACGTGATGCAGCCGGACATCGGTGAACCGCCGCGCTACGTCTTGGGCCAGGTCTTCCACATTCACCCCGGCGGGAGCAGCCTCCAGCAGGGTGCGCAGCGATTCTGAAACGATCGAAATGGCGCTTCGCAGGACCACGACTCCGATCAGAATCGCCACTGCCGGGTCGACGTACCGGCCGGCCGCCGTTCGGGCAAACAGCGCCGCCACCACTACCGCCAGCGAGGCCAGGGCGTCCTGGGCCACGTGCAGGAAGGCGCTTCTGACATTGATATCCTCGGCGCTGTGCGTGCGGAGCAGAAGAACCGAGCCGACATTGGCCAGGAACGCTGCCGCCGCCGCAACCAGCATCACCGAGGAACGCACCGGCTCCGGATGAAACAGCCGGGCCACGGCCTCACGCCCGATCAGGGCGGAGATCGCAATCAGCACCGCCGCGTTGAGCAGGGCCGCGACGACTTCGGCGCGCTTGAGACCATATGTGTGCCGCGGCGTGGGTGCGCGCCGGCCCAACCTGCGCGCGAAAATCGCCAGACCCAACGCTCCGACATCCGCCAGATTGTGCGCCGCGTCAGCCAGCAGCGCCAGGCTTCCGGCCCACAGCCCGCCGATGATCTCGACGAGCGTGATGCCGAGATTGAGAGCCGCGCTAGCCCACAGCCGGCGGTCGAGATTTCCAGGTTCAATCTCGCGATGATGGTGCGTCATGGCGGGCTCCCTTCCGCGGCTTGAAAGAGCACGTGGCAGGGCGAAACACGCGGGTTGCGCTGCCAGTCCACCGGCCGAGGATGCCTATCCTTTTCACTTCTTTTCTAAAATCAGTTCGGCGACTCTCTTGCCGGATAGCAGCATGCCACCGAAAATCGGCCCCATCCGGGGACCGCCGAAGGTGGCGCAGACGGCCATGCCCGTCACCCACAAACCCGGATAGGCTTCCGCCACCCGTTCGACAACAAACGCCTCGCCTGCCGTCGCGTCCATCGGCCCTTCACAAGACCCGGACGAGGCCAGTTGCGGCGCCAGGAGGTTTCGCGCACGAAGGCGCTCGACGGCCACCGCCTCGTGGCCGGTCGCATCAATGACGTTATCCGCCTGAAGTACGATCGGGTCGACCGGCAGGGCGCCGGAAATCGTGGTTCGATTGACGACCACGCCCGTCACCTTGCCCCTATGAACGCACAGGTCTTCGAGCGTCACCAGGTTCAGCAGGACCGCTCCGGCCCGAATCGCCTGAAGGCACAGGGCGCATGCCAGCTCCGCGGCATCGACGACGTACAGGCCCTCGTAGCGGCAGTCGTGGCGGATGCCGGCGGCGTCGAGAATCGGGATAGCTTCTTCTTGTACGACGATTTCATTCATTCCCATCCCGCCGCCCCAGACGCCGCCGCCCGGCGCGAGCCGTTTCTCCACCACCGTGACCTTTCGACCGCGCGACGCGAGGTGGAACGCCGCCGTCAGACCCGCCGGACCGGCGCCGACGATGACGACATCGCTCTCAATCGAGCGCAGCAGTTTCCGATGGTAGCGGTCCACAATGGCTTTGGAGATCAGCGGTTCTTTGAGTTCGTTCATCGACAATGTTCCTTCTATTCAAATGGCGTAGCCGGGTCCCCCAACGGCGGAAAGCCCCCAGGCTGCGCAGCGGCAAGCCAAGCGTCCTACGCGGACGTGGTATTCTGCACGCCTTGCCCGTGCAGCGTTTGTCTCGTCTGTTTGACGAAACGGGCCATCGACTTCGAAACGTGCTCGAGAACGGTCGCCCACTCTTCCAGATGCCGCTCGCCCCTGGCCGTCAGTTTGTAGACCCGGCGAGCCGGGCCGCCCCTGTCGGTTTCCCACTCGGAGGCGACATTACCGTTCAACTCCAATTGGCGAAGCGTCCGGTAGAGAGCGCCTCTCTCGATCTCGGCGTCGGTCAGGGCATGCTCCCGTAGATCCCCGGACAAATCGTAGCCGTACGAATGCCCCTTCTTCTTCAGGAGCAGCAGGACCACCGGCTCCACAAACCGGTAGAGATTGCCCATGGCGCAGGTGCAAGGTTGATCCTTGCCATGCCGCTGGCACATCCGTCTTGGTGGCACATGAACCTCCCGTTTCGCAGGTTCCCGTACAAGTTCCCGTTCTCAGAGTAGCATCGAAATAGATGCATGTTCCACCTAGCGTGATCGTGCTTCGCAATGAGCGGGGTCACCGCCGGACGCCGCGTAGCACGATATTCAGATGTATGATACCCTAATCCCTTCATCATGCGTCTGGCTCTGAAGGTGCTCGCCATGGCAATGTGCCCCATTGGGCTGTTGTGCGTCAACGGGGAGGTTCGGGTTCGCGTTGTCGATCCACAGGGATTGCCGGTTCCCGGCGCCCGAGTAGAAGTGAACAGTCCGGATCGCCGGTATTCGCCGGCGGTTGCGGCAACCTCGACGGACGGCGCCGCGAGGTTCGAAGTGGATGCTCCCGTTGAAATCGTCGTGCAGGCTGCCGGCTTCGACCTGTTCCGCGAGCGGACCGAAAGGGCGGCGCCCGACGCCGCGGTAATTCGTCTGCGGCCGGCCATGGTCCGATCGTCCGTCGATGTGATCGTTCGCGACGAACCCGACACCCTGGTCACCGTAGGTTCGAGCATGGAAATCGAGAGGACTGGTGCGCGAACGGTCTTCGATGCCGTGGAAGAGGTGGTCCCCGGCGTGTCCGTTACGCGCCGCGGAGTGATGGGATACGGCATCGCGACCGACGGAACAGGCGGCGTGAGCATTCGCGGCATCGGCGAGTCGCCCAACACCGGTGTATTGGTGGTGGTGGACGGACGCCCCGATTTTCAAGGTCTGATGGGGCATCCGCTCCCCGACTTCTATAGCCTCTCCGACGCCGGTTCGGTGAATGTGGTCGAAGGCCCCGCGTCGGTGCTCTATGGGAGCAACGCCATGGGCGGCGTGGTGGAGGTGAAGAACTGGGAACCGCCGGAGGGAATGAGCACGCGGCTTACAGCGAGCTTCGGCTCGTTTGATACGGGCCAATACCGGCTCTCCCACGGGGCCCGGTTCCGGCGCGGCTTCTACTCGGTGAACGCGGGGGTATCGCACACCAGCGGCGATCGTCCCAGTTCCGCGTTCCGCGACCAGGATGGCACCATCACCGCGGGCTACGACCTCTCGTCCGCGTGGAAGGCATCGATTGACGGCCGTTACGGACATTTTCATGTCGAAGACCCCGGCCCGATCAATGCGCTATTGGCGAACTCGTACGCCAATGTGGGCCGCGGCGGATTCAGCGCGAACCTGGACGACGCAACCGCCAGCGCTTGGGGATACATTCGAGCCTATTCGAGCTATGGCAACCACTACATTACCGATGGATTCCGATCCACGGACCGGACCACGGGGATTCGCGTCGATCAGAACATCGCCATCGCGTCGCGGTTGATCCTGGAGGTTGGCAGCGACGTTTTGAACTATGGCGGCCAGGCGAGAAACGCCCTCAGCGGTCTGGACTATGGCCGGCACACGCTCGATTCCGGCGCCGGGTTCGCGCGCGCACAGTGGAACGCCAGCGGCCGGCTGCGTCTGCACTCGGGCGTGCGGTATGAATACAATTCCGTGTTCGGACCCATCGCGGCGCCCGAGTTCGGCGCGTCGTTCACCCTCGCCCCTGGCTACGCGCTCTCAACCGAGGTGGCACGCGGATTCCGCAATCCGACGATTCGCGAATTGTACATGTTCCCGGCGCCGAATCCGGCGCTGCTGCCGGAGCACGTCTGGAATTACCAAGCGACATTTCAGGCGCACCCAATGAAGTCGCTGGCAGCCTCGGTGACCGGGTACTACGCCAGCCTCGACAACCTGATCGTCACCACCGGCTACTATCCGAATCTCCGGCTGCTGAACACGGGCGCGGCGCTGAATCGCGGCATCGAGACCACCGCGCGCTGGCGAGCCCACAAGCGTGTCGCCGTTCAATCCGGCTACGCCTATCTCCGATCCACCAACCTGGCGCCCTATGTGCCCGGGCAGAAATTCAACTATGGCGTCGATGTCGATGCCGGCCGCGCATTCATCTACTTCGGCGGCATGAGCGTTGGCGGGCGGTGGGCGGATGCGCAGCATAGCCGCAAGCTGGGAGCGTACACACTCGGCTCGCTCAAGACGACGATTCCACTGAACCGGCAGTGGCGCCTCACTGCCATGGTGGATAACCTGTTCAACCAGAGTTACCAGGTGGTGACGGGCTACCCCATGCCGGGCATCAACGCCGCAGGCGGGTTTACACTGAGTTTCTGACCATGCGGAGCGAAGACGGCAGGCTGCGTGCGATGGTGATCAGCGCCATCATGGCGGCGATGGGTCTGGTTTTGCCGATCGCCTTCCATGCCGTTGGTCTGGGCGGCAAGTTTCTTCCCATGCTCCTCCCTCTGCTGCTGAACGGATTCCTGGCGCCGCTTCCCTGGGCCATGGCGACAGGCGCGTTGGTGCCCCTGCTTTCCGCCGTCACCACCGGGATGCCGCCCTTGTTCCCGCCAGTCGCCTTCAGCATGTCGCTCGAATGCGCGGTGCTGGGCGGGACGGCCGCGGCGATCTATCGTGGCCGCCCATCGCGCCTGTGGTACGCACTGATAAGCGCGATTGTGCTGGGCAGGGCGACTTCTCTGGGAGCCACCTGGCTGCTGGCGCGGCTGTTGCATCTACCGGCCACGATCGCGACCGCGGCGGCGCTGATTCAAGGACTGCCGGGAGTGCTTCTCCAACTGGCCGTGGTTCCGCTAGTGGTGCGGCAGACTTCTCGCCGTCGCGGACTTCTTTTCAATCATGACCCCGAATCATAAACAGGCCTTCTTCAATGAACTGGCGGGACGATGGGATCAACTGCCGTTGCCGCCCGACGCGGGGAAAGTGTCTCAATTCGTCGGGCGCTGCCTGGGGGCTTCCGCCAAGCGGGTTCTCGATGTGGGATGCGGCACCGGCATCCTCCTGCCGTACCTGGGGCAGGCCGCAGCGCCGCTGGAAATCGTCGAGCTCGACGTGGCCGAAGCCATGCTGCTGGAAAACCGGAAGAAGCACGGCGCGCAGACCGCGGCACACGTGTGCGCGGAAGCCCAACGCCCGCCCTTCCGCGACGGTATCTTCGACCGGGTGATTTGCTTCAACGCCCTGCCGCACCTGGCGCCGGTGGACGGGACTCTTCGACAACTGCTGAACTGCCTGCGTCGCGGCGGAGTGCTGTCGATCGGTCACTCCATGGGAAGCGAACAACTCAACCAATTCCACTCGGAGGTGGGTGGCCCCGTGGGCCACGACCGCTTGCCCCCGGCTCGTATCCTGGGGAGGCTGCTCTCCACCATGGGGGCCGAGGTCCTCTGCGCGGAGGACGAGAGCGGCTGGTACTGCGTGCAGGCGGTCAAGCCATGAAGGCAGCCATCCGATCCGTCGCCTTCCTGCTGCTGATGGCGGCCGGCGTGGCGGCATTACGGTCCGGGTCAGGCGCCCTGGCCGCCGCCATCGGCCTGGGTATAGCGTCGCACGCGGCCCTGCGCACCAGGGCGCGAACAGCGCTGCATTTCGCGGCTCCGGTGCTCTTGTTCGCTTTGGTCCTGACCGCTCTTCAGTGGCTGAACGGCGCTGTGGACATCCGGCTGCCCCTGCGCACGGTCGCCGTATTCCTCCTCTCGACAGCCGCTTTTCGGGTTCTCCCATGGGAGGACCTCATCGCCGTGCTCGATGCTCGCTCGCGCTGGTACCTCCCCGCGATGTTCCTCCTGTTCGTGCGTCACTTCGCCGCCATGCTGGTGGAGGAAGTGCGGCGCGTGTTTCTCGCCCGTTCGCTTTGCGTATCGGCGAACTTCAGGCGGGGCGGGTTCCAGTCGCTGGCGTGGGCGACCGCCTCGGTTTTCCGCCGCGCGATTGAGCGGGCGGAGCGTTTCTACGCGGCGCAAACGATAGGCGGCGGACAGGGATGACACCGGTATTGGAAGTTTCGGGATTGAGCTTCCGTTACGATTCGGAAACGGCGCTGAAGGGGATCGCATTCCAGATCGCCGCGGGTGAATTGGTGGGACTGGCCGGCGCCAACGGCTCCGGCAAGAGCACGCTGCTGTGGTGCGTCGCCGGGTTGCTCCGCGGCGCCGGTGTGGTCCGCCTCTTTGGCGGCCCTCCGGCCAAAGCCAGCCGGGCCCGGATCGGGATGGTCTTTCAGAATCCGGAGGATCAGCTATTCATGCCGACCTTGGCGCAGGACTTGGCGCTGCCGCTCGTGAACCAGGGGATGTGCCCAAAAGACGCGCAGGCGGCCGCCCGCGATTGGCTGGATCGATTTGGGCTTGGCCGGTACTGCGATCTCCCGGCCACGCACTTGAGCCTGGGACAGCGGAAGCGGGCGGCGGTTGCCTTGGCAATGGTTCGGAAGCCCGAGTTTCTGATTCTGGATGAACCCACGGCCGAGCTCGATGGGCGCGCCGTCCGTCAACTGTCGAACACACTGAATCAGCTTGCCGTGACGAAGCTCATCGCAAGCCACCACCTGGACTTCCTCCGCGCCACCACCTCGCGGGTGATTCTGCTGTGCGATGGCGAAGTCCTGTCGGAAGGACCGGCCGCGGACATCCTGAACAATGCCGCGCTGCTGGAACAGTCCGGGCTGGTCTGAGCCCCGCACACGCTCAGCGTCGTTCCCCACCCTTTTCGGGCGTGCTGTCAAACCGGTCGTCCGCCAGGCGGCGTTTTGAATTGGACTCGTCAAACCATCCGGCCTTGCTGTTCGGGTAGCAGTCGAACGCCGGGACATAAGGCTTGATGTCCAGCAGCGGCGTGCCGTCGATCATGTCCACATCCGCTACCTCAAGGACACCTTCCTGAACCGCCAGCAGCCGGACCGCCGAGATTCCGATGGGAGAGGGGCGGGCGGGCGCGCGCGTCGCGAAAAGGCCGCGCTGCCGGCGGTCGAGGAAAGGGGTCACCAGCAGGCTGGATTCCGGCGCCTTGTGCAACCAATAGATGAGCCAGATGCGTTCGAAGCCCGCAAGGTCCTTCAAGCCAGCCTGAAAGTGCGGTTCGATGCGGACCGTTCCTCGCGCTCCGTTCGCCCGTGAAGGCTGGATGGGGGTGCCCGCGGGGTTGCGAAATGGCGTCTCAATCACGCCGATTGGTTCGATGGTCAGAACGGGACGCATCATCGCTCACCCAGAACGAGGCTGGCGCCAACCCCCATATCCTGCACGCGCGACTGAAAGCGGGCGCGCAGATACGATTGAGCCCCCATGCCGGTGCAGTGGCATGGCGCGAGGATCTGAAAGTTCCGCCTGCCGATGGCGTTGGCGCTCGCTTCCAGTTCCTTGTGAGTTGCCCGCCCCAGATGCAGGCCGCCGGCTAGGGCAAGGCCCTCAGTGCGGCCGGTAAGCGCGGAAACGTGGTCGAGGGTGTTCACCACGCCCGCATGCGCACATCCGGCGATCACCACCAGCCCGCTGGTGGTGTCGATGAAGAGCGCCTGGTCGTCGGCAATCGGATCCGGCTGGCGGCCGTCCGCGTCGAGGAAGAAACCGGTCGCGGCCGGCCCATTCACCGGGAGTCGCGGGATCTCGCCCGTACACCAGACGCCGGGCACTACCTCGGTCGAGGAGCGGGTCCAGACGATCCGGCCCTGGAGCGCGTCGAGCGCCTGGCGTGTACTCTCCGGCATGCCGATCGAGCGATGCGGCGGGTTTTCGCTCTTGGCGTACTTCGGCTGCATGGCCGCCGGGTGGAGGAAGATGGCGGACGGGGAGACTGCCTGTAGTAGACCGGCCAATCCGCCGGTGTGGTCGTAGTGGCCGTGGCTCAGGACCACCGCATCGAGCGGGGACAGGCTAACACCCAGGGCATCCCTATTGGCTCGCAGTACTCTTCCCTGGCCGGTGTCGAAGAGGATGCGCCGGTCATCGGCCTCGATCAGCATCGACAGACCGTGCTCCGCCAGCACGTCGCGAGCGGCGACGCAGTTGTCCGCCAGCACGGTCACTCGCAGCCGCTTGATCATTGTAGAACCTCGCGGGAGGCGAGCGACGCCGCTGCCTCGCCGCTCCATAGGTCTTCCTGCTCGTGCAAACGGTCCGCCAGCGAGAAGTAGCTTTGAGCGGCGGGAGATTCCGGATGAGCTTCCAGGAGGCAGCTTCCCGCATCCCCGCAACCGACGATGCGCGGATCGATGGGGATACGCCCCAGGAACGGGACACTCATCTCTTGGGAGAGCCTCTCGCCGCCTCCGGTCCCGAACAGATCGGTATGGACGCCGCATTGCGGACAGACATACCCGCTCATGTTTTCGAGCACGCCCGCGACGGGCAGATCGGCCTTCCGGCAGAATGTGATGCACCTTCTCACATCCGCGATGGCCAGTTCCTGGGGTGTCGTTACAACCACCGCGGCCGCCGGACGCCCGATCAACTGAGCGACCGAAAGCGGTTCGTCGCCGGTTCCGGGCGGGCAATCGACCACCAGGTAGTCCAGGTCGCCCCAAGCGACATCGCAGAGAAACTGCTGGATCACCTTGTACTTCACCGGCCCGCGCCAGATTACGGCATCCGTCTTGTTGCCGATGAGGAAACCGATGGACATCAGCGTCAGCCGGTCCCGCACCTCCACGGGTAGCATGGACTGCCCGTCGGAGAGCGGGGATGCGCCTTCACATCCCAGGATCTTGAGGATGCTTGGGCCATGAATATCGACGTCCAGCAATCCGACCCTATGTCCGCGCGCGGAGAGCGCGACGGCAAGATTCGCCGCCGCCGTGCTCTTGCCCACGCCTCCCTTTCCGGACACCACCACCAGCCGGCGGCGAATCCGCGCCATGCGCTGCCGCAACCGATGCTCTTCCTCATCCTTCGCGTCGGGGCCAATCGTAACGAGTGGCTCGTGATGACTCATCTCGAATCCTCTTTCTTATACATGCTGTCCATTCGACGAACACCGCGGCCGCGGTGCTGTATCAGCGCGTGCGTCCCAATATCCAGACCCGTGTGGGCCGCTACCACGGCACACTTGATTTTGAGCAGGAAGAAAATGTTTCCCGGCCCGTCCGCCAGCGTCTCGAAGTTGCCCTGTCCTTTCGCGATGATAACGTCCGCGCTTTCGAATCGCTCCCGGAAGGCGGCGCTGCACTCTGTCAGGACGGTCCCGGGTGCGCCGGAACCGTTGTCGATCACCTGCGCAATCTGGTCCAAGCCCGCGACGCGCGCATCGGCCAGTGTAGCGTCATTGAGTATCGCCGCGCCGCGGACCGCAACCGTAATCCGTGGGGCGGGGAGGCGTTCGATCAGCAGCCGGTCGAAAACGATCTCACCCGTGTTGTCGGCAAGGTACAAGATTTCCCCGGCCCCGGAAATGGCTTCGCGAAACGAATCCACATCCCCCGCGAAGGGGCCGGCGAGGCTTTGCGATAGAGACCTCTCGATGTCCTCCTCGCACAGGTTGTCGGGAACCCCGACGTCGATCACATTGGCCGCGATGGCCACGCGCACAGCGGCCTGCAAGGGATCCGCCGCCATCTCCACCTGTGCGCGCAATTTCGGGAGAAGCTCCAGAGCCAGCTCGTTGAACCGCTGTTTTGCCTCCCGGTAGGGATCGGCGATCCCCGTCAGCGCGTGCAACCGCCGCTGGACGCGCTGGCTCAACACGGGTGCGGGCAGGCGCATGTCCCATCCCGCCGCTTCCAAAAGAACCTCCCGAAGCACTTGCCGATGAATGGCCTCATCGGTGGTTGCAATGCGGGCCATCTCCAGGGCGTGGCGGACGAAACACGGTATGCAGTCGAGCGCCAGGTTCATGCGCGAACCGTCCGCTCCGCCGGCCGGCGCTTGACCGGAACTGGGAGGTAGTGTAGTATAGGTGTTAGTTGCACCTATTTAGTATCGCACAACGGAACCGCCACTGAGAATGGTTGCCGGCGCGGAAGGCGCAACCCCCGAGAGCGATGCCGCCCCCCGGTCTTGACCAGCCGCCTGTTTTCCGGCCTTCGACTGAGAGCGGCGCGGGTGCCGCGGCAGGTAGGTTGGAAAGGAGAAATGCCGTTCATGGATGGAACCGGACCGCTTGGCAAGGGGCCAGGCGCCGGAAGAGGCAGAGGGATGTGCGCGGGAGCGCAGAGAGGCTCCGGCTGTGGAATGGGATTCGGCCAGCAGCAGGCGAATGGGGCGGCGCAGGACCAGAAGGCCGTTCTGCAACAACGGGAGAACTTCCTGGAGCGGCAACTAGACCGGATCAAACGGCAGTTGTCGCGCCTCGCCGGTGAACAGCCGTCCAGGGTCGTCCCTCCATCGGGACCGCCGGGTGTTTGACCGCATTGTGCTTGACCGTTTTGCGGCACACGACGATAGTGGGGCGTATCCTGTCAGTCCCCGGTTTGCGGCGTACTCCAAAACGGATAAGCACCCGGGACCGCCTCGCAGTAGCCGAATAGGTGTATGTTGCACATATTATAATAGGTGCTTATGCGTAGATCGCTGGCGCTGGCCTTGAACCTGGTCGGATTGTTTGCCTCCCTATACCTGCTGTATACCTACACGTCCCCATCGCACCCCATGGTCTGCATCGGGACCGGCTGCGAAGCGGTGCGCGCCAGCGCCTACTCCACTCTGTGGGGCGTGTCCATGCCGGTGTTCGGTGTGCTCGGCTACACGCTGCTGGCGATCATCATCGTCGCGGAATCCCTGTTTTCCGCGCGCCTCGCGCGATGGGTGCGCTACGCCTTTCTGGGCATGACCGGTTTTGGATTCCTCTTCTCGCTGTACCTCGAATACCTGCAGGGCTTCGCGATCCACGCTTACTGCGCGTGGTGCGTGACCTCCGGCGTGGCGATGACCGCGCTGTTCGCGCTCGCCATCGTGAACCTGGTTCG
>JBAWDI010000529.1:0-3737 GCA_049590695.1 Bryobacteraceae bacterium | reverse complement strand
CCTCCGCACAGGCCACCCAGGCCAGCATCGAAAGCGCGCGCGCGGCGCTCGCCAGCGACCAGGCCGCGGTGGACCGGGCCAAGCTCGACCTGAGCTATTGCCAGATCCGGGCGCCCATTGCGGGTCGCACCGGGAACCTGCTGGTACACGCCGGCAACCTGGTGAAAGTGAACGACGTGCCACTGGTGGTGATCAACCGGATCGCGCCGGTTTTTGTGGACTTCAGCGTCCCCGAGGAGCACCTGCCGGCCATCCGGCGTCTCAGCGCCAACCGGAAACTGGAGGTGCGCGTGACCTCGCAGGACGATCCCGGGCGCGCGGCTACAGGGTATCTCTCGGTGATCGACAATCAGGTGGACGCCACCACCGGCACCATCCATCTGAAGGCCACCTTCGAGAATCGAGATGGCATGCTTTGGCCCGGCCAGTTCGTCACCGCCGTCCTGACGCTGGATACCATTAAGAACGCAATGGTGGTTCCCGCCGAAACCGTGCAGGCCGGCCAGCGGGGCCAGTTCGTCTACGTGGTGAAGCCGGACAACACGGTGGAGATGCGGATGGTGACCACGGGCCGGGCATTCGGCGACAAGATGGTGATCGAAAAGGGAGTCGCGCCCGGCGACACGGTGGTGACGGACGGCCAATTGCGGCTCTATCCGGGCGCCAAGGTGCGGGCGGTGGACGCCGCCAAGATCGGATCGGGGCCGCTGTGAACCTGTCGCGTATCTTTATTGAACGCCCCATCATGACGGTGCTGGTGTGCTTTGCCATCGTGCTGTTCGGGGCGGTGGCGTTCCGCGCGCTGCCGGTGGCGGCGCTGCCCAGCGTCGATTACCCCACCATCCAGGTGAATGCGAGCCTGCCGGGGGCGAGTCCGGAGACCATGGCATCCACCGTGGCCACGCCACTGGAGCGGGAGTTCTCGACCATCGCCGGCATCCAGCAGATGAGTTCGACCAACTCCCAGGGCAGCACTTCGATTACGGTGCAGTTCTCGCTGGGCCGCAATATCGACGCCGCCGCGCAGGACGTACAGGCCCACATTGCCTCGGCCGGCGGCCGGCTGCCGCCCAGCATGCCGCGCCCGCCGTCTTATCAGAAGGTGAATCCGGCCGAGCAGGCGGTGCTCTACCTAACGGTGGATTCCGACACGCTGCCGCTGTACACCGTGACCGAGTACGCGGACACCATGCTGGCGCAGCGCATCTCCATGGTTGGCGGCGTCTCGCGGGTGCAGGTCTTCGGCGAGCAGAAGTACGCGGTGCGGGTGCAACTGGATCCGGACAAGCTGGCCGCGGACAACATCGGTATCGACGAAGTGCAGCGCGCCATCGCGGCCAGCAACACCAATCTACCCACCGGCCAGTTGAACGGCGACAAGCAGGCCTTCACCATCGAATCGAGCGGCACGCTGGCGAAAGCGGCCGACTACCGCCCCATCATCGTGGCCTGGCGCAACGGCACGCCGGTGCGGCTGGAGCAATTGGGCAACGTGATCGACAGCGTCGAGAACAACAAGGAAATCGCCTGGATGAACAACGTTCGCGGGGTGATTCTGGCGATCGACCGGCAGCCGGGGACCAACACGGTGGAAGTGGTGGACAACATCCGCCGTCTGCTGCCGGAGTTCCAGCGGGAGCTTCCCCCTTCGCTGCGCCTCGCGGTGGCGTTCGACACCTCGCAATCCATCCGCAACTCGATTCGCGACGTCGAGTTCACGCTGCTGCTGACGGTCTGCATCGTGGTGATGGTCATTTTCCTGTTCCTGCGCAACATTTCGGCCACCCTGATTCCAGGCGCGGCGGTGCCATTCTCCATCGTGGGCACGTTCGCGGTGATGTACCTGCTCGGCTACAGTCTGAACTATCTCTCGTTGATGGCGCTGACGCTCTCGGTGGCGTTCGTGGTGGATGACGCCATCGTGATGCTCGAGAACATCGTGCGTCACATGGAGATGGGCGAGTCGCGCATGACCGCCGCGGTCAATGCCGCGCGGGAGATCGGCTTCACCATCGTATCCATGACGCTTTCGCTGGTGGCGGTGTTCATTCCGGTGCTGTTCCTGGGCGGCGTTGTAGGCCGCCTGCTGCACGAGTTTTCCGTGACCATCGTGGTGGCGATCCTGATCTCGGGGTTCGTCTCGCTGAGCCTGACGCCGATGCTGGGAAGCCGCTTCCTGAAATCGGAGCACGAGACGCGGCACGGCCTCCTCTATCGCGCGCTGGGGGGCGGATTCGACCTGCTGTTGCGCTGGTACGAATCCACGCTCCGGATCGCTCTGCGCTTCAGCCTCGCAACGCTGACGGTGGCGATTCTGATGCTGGTGGGGACGGTATATCTTTTCTTCAACATGCCGACCGGCTTCATTCCCAGCCAGGACAGCGGCTTCCTGTTCGGCGTGACCCAGGGCCCGCAGGACATCTCGTTCGATTCCATGGCGAGGCATCACCGCGCCATCGCCGAGATCGTGCGCGCGGACCCCAACGTTCGCATCGTGGGGGCGTTCGTGATGGGCGGCAACCAGGCGTTTTTCTTCGCCGGTATGAAGCCCCGTTCCGAGCGCCGGCTTTCCGTGGACCAGATCATCGAGGAGTTGCGCCCCAAGGTGGCGGCGGTTCCGGCGCTGATGACGTTCATGCAGAACCCGCCGCCGATCACGGTGAGCGGCCAGAATTCGGCGAGCGTCTATCAGCTCACCCTGCAAAGCGCCAGCCTCGCCGAGATCTACACCTGGGCGCCGCAACTGGCCGCCAGGATGCGCCAGATCCCGGGGTTCGTGGACGTCAACACCGACATGCAGATCAACGCCCCGCAGGTGATGGTGGATATCGACCGCGACCGCGCGCAGGCGCTGGGCGTCACCCCGGAGCAGATCCAGGACGCGCTCTACAGCGCTTACGGCACGCGCGAGGTGTCGGTGATCTACGCTCCGGCGGATCAATACTCGGTCATCATGGAGGTGGAGCCGCAGTACCAGCGGACGCCCGACGCGCTTTCCAAGCTCTACATCCGCTCGTCGCAGGGGCCGCTGGTGCCGCTCGATGCGGTGGTGACGATGCGGCGCCAGACCGGTCCGCTCTCGATCAACCATTTCGGGCAGCTTCCGGCGGTGACGGTCTCGTTCAATCTGCGGCCGGGATACTCGCTCGGCCAGGCGGCGCAACAGGTGGACGACGCGATCCGCGATCTGCGCATGCCGGCCACCATCAGCACCGCTTTTCAGGGGACCGTGAAAGAATTTCAGAGCTCCTTCCAGAACCTCTCCATCCTGCTGATTGTGGCCATCCTGGTGATCTACATCGTACTAGGAGTGCTGTACGAAAGCTTCATTCACCCCATCACGATTCTCTCCGGCCTGCCCTCGGCGCTGTTCGGCGCGCTGCTCACGCTGGTGATTTTCCACAAAGAACTCGACCTGTACGGGTTCGTGGGAATCATCATGCTGTTCGGCGTGGTGAAGAAGAACGCCATCATGATGATCGATTTCGCCATCGGCGCGCAGCGGCAGGGCGCGAGCGCCTACGATTCCATCTGGCGGGGCTGCCTGCTGCGCTTCCGGCCGATCATGATGACTACGGTGGCGGCGCTGTTCGGCACGCTGCCGATCGCGCTCGGTTATGGCGAAGGCGCGGATGCGCGCCAGTCTCTCGGTCTGGCGGTGGTGGGCGGCCTGGTGGTCAGCCAGTTCCTGACGTTGTACATCACGCCGGTCATCTACCTCTACCTGGAGCGATTCC
>JBAWDI010000528.1:0-2662 GCA_049590695.1 Bryobacteraceae bacterium | reverse complement strand
GTTGTCATACCGACCCTATCCTATACGGTTCCAGACGTGGCCAATCAACGTCCGGGCACACTGGTATACGGGTCAAGTCTAACTCCGCCAGGCCAGCTTGCCTATCTTGATGGCGGCGATTGCCGGGTCCAGGCGCTCTCTTATGCCGGGGGGCGGCTATATTTGACCTTTTCTACGAGTATCACCGATCAAACGGGACGGTTCAAAGTGGGGGCCGCGTATGTAGTACTCTCCCCAACGTACCGTGGCGGAGTGCTGGCCGCAACGGTTCTCAACCAGGGATATCTGGTGATCAACAATAACCACCTGCTGCGCCCGGCAATAGCAGTGAATGCCCAGGGCGCCGGCGCGATTACGGCGACATTGGTCGGGCCAGACTGGTATCCAAGCGCCGCGGTGATTCCATTTAGTACATTTTCTACTCCGTCGACCCTGCAGGTCGGTGCCGTCGGAACTCAACCGGAGGACGGCTTTACAGGTTACCCTGGGGGAGGCGGGGTCGGCGTTGCCCGCTGGGGCGATTACAACTCGGCGGTTGCGACGAGCGACGGCGCGATATCGGTGGTTGTGCAATACATAGGAAGCTATCCCAGGACTGAGTTCGCTAACTGGAATACCTATATCATGCGCATGCAGCCCTAACGCCTGTGCGGCGGTTGTAGCCGGTTGCTGGGGATCGGATCGACTTGCCGCGCTGTTTGGGCTAGCTAGGTGAGGAGATTTGGAAGGTTGTGATGAGAAGGAATGGGGTAGGGCCCGCTCATTCTGAGGTCCTTAGCATCCCACTAACTCTGGCTGATGAGGGCGTGATCGTCGCCGATCTGCAGTTCAGAATTATAGGCATGGATCACGGGGCGGAAGCCATCCTAAGCGGCTGTAGTGGCTATGATCTGAAGGAGGACGCAGTCAGCCTGCCCGGCGAACTCCGCGGCATGCTGGGCACTTGGCCTCCTTTCGGTAATGGATTCTTGAAGGCGCACATCAACATCGGAAACGTGGAGTACAGTTGCCGTGTGTTTCAAGTACAGCCTCTGAGCGACGTTATCCCACAAGCGGTTTTCGCACTTCACTTAATCAAGGCGGTCTCTGTGAGTAATTCGCTGAGCAAGGTGGCCGGCAATTATCGTCTCACCGAACGGGAAGCCGAGGTGCTTGAGGGTATTTCACTAGGGCTCACCAGCAAGACGCTCGCAGATCGAATGAATATTAGCCCCAACACGGTGAACGCATTCCTACGGATGATCATGATCAAATTGGGCGTCACCACCAGAGCGGGCATAGTGGGCAAGTTATTGGAAGACGATCATGTAGAAAACGGCGGAGGAGCTCGTTTGATGCGCCGGGGAGGCGGCAATGCTTAACGAAAAGAATATTCGCCTCGTCAACAGAATCTGTGGGTTGATTCTGGCTCCGGGAGTCGTCCCAAGTCGCGATAAAGGGCAATTTCCATGGCCCCATAGGTGCGAAAGCCGTAGGATCGTCTGGTAACCACTCGGATTTTGGGCTCGTTGGGGGAATTCGTGGGTGAGTTCTTGGGGGTAAACCCTCCTGCACCCAGTGGGGGCTACGCCCCAGCGAGCCTCTGAAGAACCAAGACCTTTCTAAGAAGGAAAAACAAGGGGCATTCTGCGCCCTACCGCTGGTCGGAACCGAGCAGGACGCATCAGAAGGAGACTGAACAGCGAACTGGCATCGGTGCGGCAAGACAATTGCATGGTTTGGGCGCGGCTTCGTTGGCCGGTTCTGAGGTGATCACCGAGGGGCCACCGGTCGCCAACCAAGCGCCGCCCCCAATGGCCTTCAAAACGAGGACCGACGTAATCTTGGAATCCCGGCCGGTTCCGCGGGGTACCAAAATGCGGGTTTTAACATGTTAAGAGCAACCTGGAATCCATTGAAACAGTGGGGCTTACCAATGCGATCGCTATGCTTCCCGTATCTCGAGGAAACCGGCGGCACCCACGGATTCTCCGGACGATGCACAAATCGCGTATCAAGGGATGGCGGGTGGGTGTATACTGAACAGGGGCCGGGGGTCCAAAATGGAAATGCCGGATGGAAACCCACGGGCATGCTGCTGGTTGGCCTAGGAGTTCAAAATGGGAATTCGGTCTCGGATGCGCTGGTGCCGCCTGATTGCAGTCGTTCCTTTGTATCTGATTGTGTTGGCACTTCCCGAATTGGGACTCGCCCAATACTCCGTTCCGTTCGAGTATCAAATCGGCGGTACCTTGCCATCGCCGGTGGTGTACTCGGTTTTCAGCTCAGCGCCTGTTGGAGTGACTCTGCTGACGGATGGTGCAACCTGGTTGTCGGCTTCTCTGAGCAGCAACACCACGCCGGCGTACCTGACGCTTTCCGTGAATCCTACAGGTCTCGCGGTTGGCACTTACACTAGCATCGTCACGGTCAGCTCGGGAATAGACAGCCTAACGTGGACTGTCAGCCTTACCGTCAGCGGCGGTACGCCGGCGATCAGCGTAAGTTCCAGTCTGCTCAGCTACACCTATCAGAGCGGAGGCAACCTGCCACAGCCTCTGGCGGTGACTGTGACGGCCAGTTCGGCGGTGGCATTCACGGCGGCGGCCTCGGGTGGCGGTTGGTTGTCGGTGAGTCCGGCCAGTGGCACTACACCGGCCAGCTTGAGCGTGTCGGTAAACCC
>JBAWDI010000527.1:0-8886 GCA_049590695.1 Bryobacteraceae bacterium | reverse complement strand
CTTCACACCTTCTCGCGGTCGCGGCAATAGTTACTTCTGGCGCAGGTACGAATCGTCCCCTCTGATCCAGTCTTCCCGAATCGGCGAGAACAACTCCAAAACCACGGTGTCCTCCAGTGCTTCGTTGCCGTGCGGGACATCCGGCGGCACGTGGACCATCTCGCCCGCCTTGAGCACAAACTCTTCACCGCCTACGACCATGCGCACCGCTCCCTTTTCGACAATGGTGACCTGATCGTTAGCGTGGTGGTGCAATGCCACCTTGTTGCCTTTATCAAAGCGGAAATGCGCCACGGTGATGGCTGCGCCGTGAAGGGCTTTGCGTCCGGCCAGTGGATTCAACCGCTCTTCGGCGATATTGTCCCACGTGTGGATTTTCATGCCGTCATTCTATCAGGCCGGGCGCCTGTGCGAAAATCGAAGCTTACGAAAACTACAGGAGGGAATACTACAGTGTCCAGCAGAATAGGATTTATCGGTCTCGGCGTAATGGGCAAGCCCATGGCGCGAAACCTCATGCGGGTGGGGAACAAGCTGGCGGTTTACGATATTTCGCCCGCCGGCGTTGCTGAGTTGGCCGCTGCCGGCGCGGCGGCGTGCTCTTCCGCCAAAGACGCCGCGGAACGGTCCGACATCATCATCACGATGCTGCCCGACGGGCCGGACGTGGAGAAAGCCGTCCTTGGCCCGAATGGCGTGCTCGAAGGCGCGCGGCCCGGTTCCACCCTGGTGGACATGAGCTCCATCAACCCCATCGTGTCGCAGAGAGTCGGCCAGGCCTGCGCGGAGAAGGGCGTGGAATTCCTGGATGCGCCCGTGAGCGGCGGCGAGCCCAAGGCCATCGACGCCACCCTGGCCATCATGGTGGGCGGGGACCAGGCGGTCTTCGAAAAGCTGTCGCCCGTCCTTCACGCGATGGGCGGTTCGGTGACCCTTACCGGCCCGGTGGGCGCCGGCAACATGACCAAGCTCGCCAACCAGATTATCGTGGCCTGTAACATTGCCGCCATGGGCGAAGCCCTGGTGCTGGCCACCAAAGCGGGCCTCGACCCGGAAGTGGTTTTCAACGCCATCAAAGGCGGGCTCGCGGGCAGCGCGGTCCTGAACGCCAAAGCGCCCATGGCGATCGCGCGCAATTTCAAGCCCGGCTTCCGCATTCGCCTGCACCAAAAAGATCTGCGGAATGCCCTGCTGGCGGCCGAGGAATTCAAGGTGCCGCTGCCCCTCACCGGCATCGTTCAGGGGCTGCTCATGTCGCTGATGAACGAGGGCAAAGGCGAGTGGGACCACTCCGGCATCGTCACCGCGATTGAAAAGATGGCCGGCATTGAGATCGCCAAGCCGGCGTAGGGCACGGATTGGCCCAACAGCACCACCTTGGTGGTTTCGGGCCGGGCCGAGCTTCAGAGGCGTGGGCGGAGGTCATTCAGAATCATCAGCTTGACGGTTGGCAAATCAAGTGCAACCGCTGGGAGCGGAGGTTCTTATGCGGGGCTTACTGATTGTACTGATGTCGGCCACACTGGCGGCAACAACCGGGTTCGCTCAATCCCGGCACGGTAGCGGCGGCGGGAGATCGTTCGCCGGCGGCGGTTACAGCCGGGGATTCGTGGGTTCCAACCGCGGGTATGTGGGCGTTGGACGCGCCTACGCCGGGGGATACTATGGCGGATATGGCTATGGCGCGTATGGCTACGGCTACGGCTACGGCCTGGGTTATCCCGCCTACTACGGACCGTCTTGCTACAGCCCGTACTACTATGGCGCGTACAATTGCGGCTACCCGATCCGCGGCTACTATACGGCCCCGATGGCCCGCATGGTTGTACCGCGTGGAGTGATGGCACCACGGGCCGGCGTGATTGTGGGCGGCGGATGGCGACGTTTCGGCAGGCGCTGAACTTCTACTGCCAGCCACCGCCCAGTGCCCGGTACAACTGCACGAACGATTGCATCTCCGCCAGCCGGAGCTGCGCCAGAACCAGCTCGCCCTGGAACAGATTGCGCTCTGAATCGAGCACTTGCAGATAGCTGTCGAGTCCCCCCTTGTAGCGCAGGTTCGACAGGCGCGTGCTCTCCTGAAGCGCGCCCACCAGCAGCGCCTGCTGGGTGCGCTGCTCCCTTGTTCCGGTGTAACCCACCAGCGCGTCGGAGACCTCGCGCAGCCCGGTATAGATGGTCTTCCGATAGGCGATCACCATCTCGCGTTTCTGCGCTTCCGAATAACGCACGCCGGCGCGAATTTGCCCCGCGTTGAAGAGCGGCAAGACGGCCGCGGGCGCAATCTCCTGCAGCCGCTCGGGCCCGTCGAACAACCGCGCCAGCGCCATGCTCTGGCCGCCCAGAAAGCCGGTCAGCGAGATCTGCGGGAAGTAGAGCGCCTTGGCCGCCCCAATGCGCGCGTTGGCGGCAATGAGAGTCTGCTCGGCCTGGCGAATATCCGGCCTCCGTTCCAACAGCGACGATGGCAGCCCGGGCGGCACCTGGGCCGGCGGTTCCAGCTCGGCCAGGGCCTTTCCGCGCGCGATCTCACCGGGAGCCCGGCCCGCCAGCAGGCTGAGCGCGTTCTCGGTCTGCGCAATGTCGCGCCGCGCGCTGGCTATCTGCGCGGTCGCCGTATAGAGGAATTGCTCCGCCTGGTGCACGTCCAGGCCGGTGGCCGCGCCGCGCGTATGGCGCAACCCCACCAGCCTGAGGTTGTCCTGCGCAATGTCGCGCGTCCGGCTGGCGATCTCCAGTTCCAGATCGCGCTCGCGCAGCAGGAAATAGTCGCTCATGACGTCGCCGATGAGCGACACCACCACGCCCCGCCGCCCCTCTTCGGTGGCCAAGTACTGCGCCCGCGCCGATTCGGAAAGGCGCCGCAGGCGGCCCCACAGGTCCAGCTCCCAGGAGAGCGCCAGGCCCGCTTGGGAGTAGCTTCCCTGTAGCCTGGTGCCCGGCGGCAAGGGGAAGAGCGAGCTGGCGCCCGACGCGCGCTCCGCGGTGAAGCCGGCCTGCGCGCTCACGTTGGGAAACTCGTCCGCGCGCTGAATGCGAAACTGGGCGCGGGCCTCCAGGACGCGCTCCGAGGCGATCCCCAGATCGAAGTTATGCTCCAGCGCCGCCGCCACCAGTTGCCGGAGCGCGTCGTCCTGGAACAGATCGGACCACTTCTTATCGGCGAGCGAGGCGGCATCCGCGGCGGCGCCCCGGTACTGGTCCGGCACGGCCACCGTCGGCCGCTTGTAGTTGGGCCCGACGGCACAACCGGCCAGCAACAAGGCCACGAGCGCGGCCTGTAGCCCCCACCTCATGCCTTCTTCCTCTCCCCGGCCCGCTGGATCACCACGTACAGCACGGGCACGATGAACACCGCCAGCAGCGTGGCCGCGTTCATGCCGCCGAAAACCGCCGTCCCCAGCGAGCGCCGCGAAGCCGCTCCCGCGCCGATGGCCAGCGCCAGCGGCACCACGCCCAGGATGAACGCGAAGGAGGTCATCAGAATGGGCCGCAACCGCAGCCGTGCCGCTTCCGGGGCCGCATCGACGATGGACTTGCCTTCCTCGTGGCTCATGCGCGCATACTCCACGATCAGAATGGCGTTCTTGGCGGCCAGCCCGATCAGCGTCACGATTCCGATTTGCGTGTACATGTCGTAGGGATAGTCGCGCATCCAGACGGCCAGCAGCGCCCCGAAAAGGCCCAGCGGAACCGCCAGCAACACGGCCAGCGGAATGGACCAGCTCTCGTACAGGGCCGCCAGACAGAGAAACACCAGCACGGCCGCGAAGCCGAAGATCACGCCTTCATGCCCCTGCGCCTCCTTTTCCTGATAGGTGGTGCCGGTCCACTCATAGCCGTATCCGGCCGGCAGCGTGGCGGCCGACAACTGCTCCATGGCGGCCGAGGCTTGGCCGCTACTGTAACCCGCGGCCGGCGAGCCGAGCAACTGGACGGCGCGAAACCGGTTGTACCGGTAGATCACATCGGGTCCGGTTGTGGGCTGCACCGTGGCCAGGGTGCCGAGCGGCACCATGTCGCCTGCGCTGTTGCGCACATAGAAGCGATTGACGTCGGAGGGTCCGGTGCGAAACTCGGGCTCGGCCTCGATCAGCACCTGCCAGGTGTGCCCGAACGCATTGAAGTCGTTGGCGTACAGGCCGCCGAGAAATGTCTGCAGCGTCTTATAGGCGTCGGCGACGGGAACGCCAAGCGTCTGCACCTTGGCCAGATCCACGTCCACCTTGTATTGCGGAACGTCGGGCCGAAAGGTGCTCAGGATGGTTCCCAGCTCCGGATGCCGCCGGCCGGCCTCCACTACCAAATCGGCGGTCTGGGCGAGCGCGTGCACATCGTCGCCCTGGCGGTCCTCCAGCATGTACTGGAAACCGCCGGTGGTGCTGAGGCCCAGGATGGGTGGCAGACCGAAGGCCACGGCGAAGGCCTCCGGCACCTTGGCGAACTCTTTCTGCATGGCCGCGAGAATCGCCGGCAGTTGCAGATTCTTGGCATGGCGCTCGTCCCAGGGCGTCAGCCGCGCAATGATGGTGGCGACATTGGAATTGCTGGTGCGCGTCACGATGTCGAGTCCGCCCAGCGTCAGCGTGCCGGCGACTCCGGGAATCCTGGCGACAATGCCCTCGATCTTGCGCGTGGCCGCATTGGTACGCGGCATCGACGATCCGTCCGGCAGGCGGATGGAAATGAAAACGGCGCCCTGGTCCTCATCCGGGAGGAAGCCGTTGGGCATCCGATGGAAGATGGCGGCTGCCGCCAACCAGAAACAAAACAGGCCAATCAGCGCCAGAGCCGGCTTCCGGATCAGTGCGCCGACACCGGCCAGGTAACGGCCCGTCACCCAGCCGAAGCCGCGGTTGAAGGCGCGGAAGGGGCTGGCCAGCGGTCCGCGCGCCCGCCGCTTCGGCCGCAGGATCATGGCGCTCAGCGCGGGGCTGAGCGAGAGTGCGTTGAAGGCCGAGAGCAGCACCGAAGCCGCGATGGTGAGCGCGAACTGCCGGTAGATCTGCCCGCTGATGCCGCCCAGAAACGCCACCGGGATGAATACCGCGGCCAGGATGAAGGCGATGGCCGTCACCGGCGCCTGCACTTCCTTCATGGCTTGGATGGTGGCCGCGCGCGGCGACAGGCCTTCGTCGATGTGGCGCTGCACCGCTTCCACCACCACGATGGAATCGTCCACCACGATGCCGATCGACAGGACCAGGCCGAACATGCTGGTGATGTTGATGGAGAAGCCCAGCAGCGGGAACAGCGCCAGGGTGCCCACCACGGCCACCGGAACCGTGAGCAGCGGAATCATGGTGGCGCGCCAGCTCTGCAGGAAGATGAACACCACCAGAAGCACCAGCCCAATGGCCTCGAAGAGCGTGGTCATCACGTCCTTGATGGCCGCGTTCACGAACATGGTGGAGTCGTAGGAAATGAGGTAGTCCATGCCCGCGGGGAAGCCTGCCTTGATCTGGTTCAGGTATCGGCGCACGCGGGCCGCTGTCTGGACGGCGTTGGCTCCCGGCGACAGGTACACGATCATGTTGCCCGAGTCGCGGCCGTCCACGCGATTGAAGCCGCTGTAGGTCTGAGCGCCCAGTTGCACGTGCCCGATGTCGCCAATGCGCAGCAGGGCTGCGTCGGGCTGGGCTCGCAGCACGATATCCTCGAACTGCGACGGGTCCACCAGGCGGCCGGGCGCGTTCACCGAATACTGGAAGTCGGTTCCTGGCGCAGTCGGCGGTTGTCCGAAGGCGCCAGCCGGATTCTGCCGGTTCTGCGCCTGGATGGCCGCGCTGACGTCGCTCGCGGTGACCCCCAGCTCGGCCATCTTATCCGGGTTCACCCAGACGCGCATCGAGTACACCTGGTTCGAGCTGAGGCGCGATTCGCCCACGCCTTCGACATTGCCGATCTGGTTCACCAGGTTGATCTGCGCATAGTTGGTGAGGAACAGCGAATCGTAGCGGTTGTCCTTGGAGACCAGGCTGATGGCCAGCAGGAAAGCGCTCGATACCTTCTTGACGGTCACGCCCTGCTGCTGCACCTCCGGAGGCAGCCGCGGCATGGCGATGCTCACGCGGTTCTGCGTCTGCACGGTGGCGATGTCCGGGTTGGTGCCCAGCTTGAACGTCACCTGAATGTTCAGCGAGCCGTCGTTGGCGCTGCTCGAAAGATAGTAGAGGATGCCGTCCAGGCCGACAAGCTGCTCTTCGATGGGCTGCGCCACGGTCTTCTCGAGGTCCTGCGCGTTGCCGCCCAAAAAGTTGGTGGTGATCTGCACCACCGGCGGCACCACTTCCGGATATGCCGCCACGGGGAGGCTGGGGATGGCCACCGCGCCGAGGATCACCATCATGATGGCAATCACCATCGCAAAGACGGGGTGATCGATGAAGAATCGCGCCATGTGTCAGTTCCCCGGCTTCGGCTCGCGATACGGCTGCGGCTGGACGGTGGCGCCGGGCCGCACCTTCAACTGTCCTTCCACGATGATGCGTTCGCCGGGCTTGAGGCCCTGCTCCACGATCCACATCTCGCCCGTGCGATTGCCGGTGACGATGGCGCGCACCAGCGCCTTATTGTCCGGGCCAACCGTGTATACGGCCTGCATACTCTGGATCTGCTGGACCGCCTTCTGCGGGATCTCGATGGCGCCTTTGCGTTCGTCGACCTGCACGCGAATGCGGCCGAACTGGCCGGGCAGCAGGGTGTGCCGGGCGTTGGGGAAGCTGGCCTGGAGTTCCAGCGTGCCGGTCTTCGGGTCCACCTGGTTGAGCATGTCGGTGACGCGGCCCTTGGCGGGGAACTCGGAGCCGTCGGCCAGGATCAGCGTCAGTTGCCCGGCCGGCAATTGCCGCCCGCGTTTGGTCCAGGCGATGTATTCCGATTCGGTCACCTGGAAGCGGACCCACATGGGATCGAGCGGAACGATGGTGGAGAGCGGTTGCGCCGCCGTGGGCGTCACCAGCCCGCCCACCGGCACCAGCGAATCGCCGATGCGTCCGCCGATGGGCGCGCGAATGGTGCCGTACTCGAGGTTCAGCTCGGCGGTGTCGAGCGCGCCCTGGTTCGATACGACCCGCCCCTCGGTGGAAGCGATCTGCGTTTTGGTGGAGAGCGCGGTCTGTTCGACGGTGGCCTGGTTGGCCTTCACGGTCTCCTCGGCGGCGCGCAACGCGGCCACGGCGGCGTCGAGATCCTGCTGCGAAGCGGCGTCGGCCGCGACCAGCGGCTTCAGGCGCTCGTCGTCCTGCCGCGCCTTCACCAGGTTGGCCTCCGCGGAGGCCAGGCTCGCCTGCGCCTGCAACAGCGAAACCTGCTTGCGCGCGAAATCGAGGTCGGCCTCGCTTTGCCGCAAGTTGCCGCGCGCCTGCTCCACGGCGGCCTGAAACGGCCGCAGATCGAGCACGTACAGCACCTGGCCGGCCGCCACCTCGGCGCCCGGCTGGTAGAGCCAGCGGTCGACATAACCCGTCACGCGGCTGCGTACCTCCACCATGTTGCGTGCGTAGGTTTGCGCGGCGAAATCGGAAAAGATGGGAACGTCGCGCGCCTGGACTTCCATCACCGTGACCAGCGGCGGCGCCGCACTGGCCGGCCCGCTCCTCCCGCCGGAGGCCGTGCAGCCTTGGAGGAAAACAACTGCGAGAAGGAGGGCAATAGCAGCGTAGGGCAGGGCATGGGCCCGCCGGGTCTGTCCTGGCATACACTTCTATGTTCTCCTATTTTCAGTGGTGGCGTGGCGCCAGCGCGGCTGAGTGTATGCTCAATAGGAGCCGTATGGAAGACCCGATTCCGCTTGGCAGAACCGATATCCGCATCTCGCCCATCGGTTTGGGGACGTGGCAATGGGGCGACCGCGCCATGTGGAGCTATGGCGCCACCCACACCGATCGCGACATTCACGAAGCATTCCGGAAGAGCATTGAGGGAGGAATCGATTTTTTCGATACCGCCGAGCTCTACGGCAAGGGGCGCTCGGAAGTGCTGCTGGGCGAGTGCCTGAAAGAGGCGGCCGGTGCGCCGGTGGTGGTGGCAACCAAGTTTGCGCCGCTGCCGTACCGGCTGCGCAAGGGCGCGCTGGCAGGGGCGTTGCGCCGCAGCCTGGCGCGATTGGGGCTCGCCCGCGTGGATCTTTACCAGATTCATTTTCCGTTCTCACTGGTTCCGGTTGCGGTATGGGCCAATGCGCTGGCGGACGCCGTGGAAGCGGGGCTGACGCGCTCGGTGGGGGTATCGAATTACAGCGCCGCGCAGATGCGGCAGGCGCACGCAGTTCTCTCGCGGCGCGGCGTTCCTCTGGCCTCGAACCAGGTGGAGTATCATTTGCTGCACCGCAAGGTGGAGCGCAATGGCGTACTCCAAACCTGTCGGGAACTGGGGGTCGCGTTGATCGCCTACAGCCCTCTGGCCAAGGGTCTGCTTACCGGCAAGTACACGCCGGAGAACCGCCCGCCGGGCTTGCGCAAATACATGGCGCGCAGTGGAAAGCTCAGTTCCATCCAGCCCCTCCTCGGCCTGATGCGCCAGGTGGGACAGGCTCACGAAGGCAAGTCTCCGGCGCAGGTGGCGCTGAACTGGCTGGTCTGCAAGGGCGCGGTGCCCATACCCGGGGCGAAGAATGGCCACCAGGCGCGGGAGAATGCCGCCGCAACCGGGTGGCGTCTCGACGCCGCTGAAATCGCCGCGCTCGACGAGATGAGCCGCTAGCGCGTCCGTAGAGCAGGCGCCCCGCCTGCCATGCCGGTATTCGTACCGGCATTCTTTGCGGTGGACCCCAAGAGTGAGACACGGCGGAAAGCCGACACTTTCCATTCGCTGCTTTTTGGTTGAGCCGCGAAGCCGTCCGTTTCATACTGAGCCTACCTGAGTCGGACGGGATAGGGCAATGCT
>JBAWDI010000526.1:0-11220 GCA_049590695.1 Bryobacteraceae bacterium | reverse complement strand
TTGGCGCGGCCAGTGGCGTCCTTGTTACGGAGGAGAGACGACCGGCCGATGAAGTTGACGGGTAGGCCATCCAGATCTCCCGGGGACCGGTCATCCCATGCATCGTCGAAAGTCAAACCGGTCACTGAAGTCATCAAGTCAATGCGGTTCGGCTCATAGCCCAACTGGATCACCTTTCCTGGGAGCGTCAGGTCGGCGGCGGATATGTCGAGGCTGCCGAATCCGAATTGGGAAATTGCCCGCAGTACGCGTTCCGCGTTGGCGTGGCTGGGACGAATCAGGAAATCGACATCCGCGGAGTAGCGTGGAAATCCGTGCCATGAAACTGCGAGTGCACCGACGATCAGATACTCAACTTCGTTCGAGTTCAAGCACTCGATAAACTCTCGCAAATCCCTGCTTAAAGGCATCGGGGTGGGCTCGCTCTCGCAGTTCGAAGAAGATGTCGGCCCGCTGCTGCGGGGTCATTTGAGCGCGGGAAAGGGCATCGGCGGCATCGGCTTCCTCAAAGGTGTCGAAAATGCGGACTACTTTCTCCACAATCTCATTTTACTCTGGTTGTTCAATTCTGGCGGCGGGGGCTCGCAGTATCTGCGAGCGCCATCCGTCCCGATGCCGTGACCTGAGGCGAAGAACGCCGATGCGAGGGTTCGCACGACCTGCATTTCCCGGGCTGGATCCTGTTGTCCTCCCCTTTTGCATCGAGGTCGCACGTCCACCCGTTGGCCAGTGCCGTATCCGCGCTTGCCATAGGTCCGGGATCTCTCTCGACTATGGGACAGCCGGTCAAAATGAGTCGTACGTTCTCAGTTCCTGGCGATGAAGGGTTGCGCCCCTCGTCCGCGACCGCGCTGTGACGTTGGCGGTGGGTGGCGGGTTCGGAGCATCGCGGAATACCAACACCAAGGCTTCATAGCGGTCTCTACGCTGCATCCGCGCCACGCTTCACGAGCAGGATGGTGACGTCATCCTCGTTGAACTCTGGGTCTACCAACGATTTCAGAATCGACATCGTTCTGCCTGAACTGTCGGCCATAGCATCGCGCAAACGGTCTTCGGCATTCTCTCCGGAAATCGAATCGGTAAGTCCATCCGTGAAAACCAGGAGGGCGCCACCGGGAGAAAGAAGAGCTGTACGAGCTTCATATGCCGCTTCGGGAAACAGTCCCAGCGGCATGCCCGTAGCTTCCAGCGCTATCGCAGATCCGGAACCGAAGACAATCGGGGCGTTGTGCCCGGCGTTCACGTAGGTCAATTCTCCCGAATCGCGGCTCAGCACGATGAACACTGCCGTCGCAAAGCGATCGCTTGGGGTATAGCGGCTTAGGTGCCTGTTAATCTGCCGGGCCAACGCCAGGGGATCCGCCTCAAAATTCGCGCTGCTTCTAACCAGAGCCTGTATGTTCGCCGCCAGCAGCGCCGCCGGCATCCCTTTTCCGGACACATCCGCTACCGCGAAAAGCGTTCGCCCGCCCGCCAGCTCGATGACGTCAAAGTAGTCGCCGCCCACCTCACGGAAGGGCTTATAGAAGGTCTCCATCTCGTAGCCCGGCAACTCGTCCAGTTTTCCGGGTTGCAGGGTCTGCTGGATCTGTCGTGCGGCAATCTGGTCGGCTTCAAGTTGGGTCTTGCGGACAAATTCCGAAGTCAGCATCCCGTTCATCAGCCCGACGCCGAGGACGTAAATCAGCGACGCACTTCCATAGAGAAGTATTCCATGCGGCCACATCACGGGCCACACCAGGGACCGTGAAATAAAGGACCAGACGGCCCATCCCTGCATCAGAATCCCGGCCCATGTGATGACGCGTTTGGACGTGGGCATCTCGCGGGTCCAGTCGTAGTAGGCATACTGGAGAGCGCGACGAAATGGGCCGGCGTTTTTGTCGAGCCTCGGCTGCTCCATGCGAATCGGCATTGCTGAAGTCTAGCAAGAGGCGGGAAGCTGTGTGAAGGGCAAGTTCGGCGTGACGTCCGCGATCCGCGGCGGCGTTTCGGAGCATCCCGGAATACCGGCGGAACTGAAAACACAACCACTCAGACCCAACTGGATTGAGATGAACCGCCAGCCCTCGGGTTCGGCTCCCGTTAGCGCTACCACATTCCTCCACGAGAACCACTTTGCGCTGTGACGCCCGAGTTTCGTGGGTCGTTTTCCGCTGGTCGACAAGGCCGATTAACCCACTGTACATTCGGCAGTTCGTAGCCCAGGTGGACCACTTGCGGAGCAGGGAGGAAACGAGATGAAGCGCGACCACCTGAAACTCGACCGGTATCGGTTCACGGTTCGTCCCATGACGGCCGAAGAGGGTAGGGGTTACCTGATCGAATGTCCCGATGTTCCTTTGTGTATGTCGGATGGCGCAACGGTGGAAGAGGCTATCGCCAACGGCCGGGATGCGCTGAAGTGTTGCCTGCTGACGATGAAGGAATTCGGCGATCCCATCCCAAAGCCCGGTTCCTCGGGAGTTGCCAGCGGACAATTCAGACTGCGCCTCCCCAAGACGGTACACGCCCGGCTTACCAACCGCGCCCGGCAGGAAGGCGTCAGCCTGAATACGCTGGTAACGGCCATGATCGCCGAGGGCCTCGGCAAGCGCAAGTCAAGCTGACCCACCGCCAATCCCCGTGTGCCCCGCGCCGCATGTTTCCCCACCCGGCGCCCGCCGTGCGAGATCGCAGCGGTCGGGCGTATGCGTCGGAGGAATCGTGGCCTACTGCTTGACAAAGTCGAACGTGCAGGGGCGGCCCACGATGCCCAGGCCTGTGCTCCTGGTGCCTGTGCCTTTCGTCTCGCTGAATTGGGCCTTGATGTCGTAGCTATAGTCCTCGCCCTTGTGGGCGAGGACTCCACGAGCGTATTTCCGGGAGGCCACTATGCCTGTTGCGGACAGCTTGGCGCTGCCGTCCTTCGCGATCTTGCCTTCGATCAGCAGGTACCCGGGTTCCCCCGCTGTGCCGTGCTCTCCGCGAAAACTGCTGTTCTGGATGACGCTGGCAAACTCCCAGGTGTAGCCCTCGGTGTTCCCTTTTGCGGGGCAGGCGAGCTTCGTGAGCCACTTGCCGTCGAGGCTCGCCGGCGTTTGGCCGCCGGCTCCCGCCGTTTGAGGAGCCGAAGCGCTTTGCGCGAAAGCGATCGAACAAACCAGCAGTGCGGCGGCCGCTGGGAGAGCCGCCCAATGAATATTAGTTGAATGCACGGAACTCCTCCGGTAGTGGACCCAAGCAATCCGGGGTCCAAAGGGGCAGGCTCTAGTGAAGGTGACGGCTGGCGCAAAAAAGCGGGTGCTGTGCGCGTTCCATGGCAAAAAAGCGCGGCGTATTGCGATACCGGCGCCCCTTGGGACAGGGCGTTCCTGGGCGTCGTGCGCGTTTTAACTCAGGCAGATGCGTAATTCAAGCCTTCACTGCCCTATACAGGATCGGCGCAGTTCACGCAGTCGCCCACGCCGATGGCTGCCTGATCTGCCCGGTCCGCTATTGCAGAGCCGGCTGCCAGGACGCCGCCTGTCCGTTAATCGTCAGTGTGAACGGCCCGGTGAAGCCGCCTTGTGCCGGTGCGGAAGGGATTGAGGCGTTGACTTGATACAGTCCCACATACCCGGGCGCCAGCCCGGAAAAAGTGACGGCCAACGGCGCGCCGCCGAGGAGGATCTGCGGCAATCCGGCCGTTGCGGCGGTTGGAGCGGTGGGCCCGGGGGCGCCGATCGGCAGATTGACGCTTAACGCGCCAAGTCCGGTTGCATAGAGCGAGATGGTCTCCCCGGCAATGACAGGGCTCGTCGCCAATACCGCCGAGCCATCGCCGTGCACAGCAGCCCAAATAGCGGGTGTCGCGGCTTCGACGGCCATATCCACCGTGCCGCTCATATCGCCGCTCGACGAAACTACGATTGAGGCGTCGCCCACTGGTATATCGCACGGCACTTCAAACTCCATGCTGCCGGTGGCCGTCGAAAGCAGCGGGGATCGCACTCCGTCGACCGATACGAACGTGTTCCCAATCACGCGCGGCAGCGGCACGCCGCCGGCCCATTCCGCCGCCGTCAGGTTGGTTCCCTCGATAATCGTCAGGCCGCCGGGAGACAGTGCCTGAAGCCCGCCCAGCGCGGAAATCCCCGCCGCGGCGATCTGGGGGCCACCAGTGGAGGCTACGAGCCCGTCACTGGCAGCCTCGGAGAGCACCAGGCTCGACCGGGATGCCAGAAATGTGTGTATCCGCTGAACGCCGTCCTCAAAATCCGGATTACCGCAGGGAATCAGAACTCCGGCGACCATGCACTGCTTGTTGGGATCGTCGAGGGCGGCGGCCTGAATCACTCCGTATTCGCGGGTGATCTCCGAATCCGCCCAGCCGCCCGTGCCGCCCATCAAGGTTGCCGCGTTCGCCACCGCATTCAAGTAGACTTGCAGGTATTGCGGGATGGCGGCGAGACGTTGCGCCAGCAGGTTGATGGTGGGACCGTTGGAGATCCCGTACATGATGTCCCTGGTCCAGTCGTAAAGCGTCGAGTCCTTGTCCCAGGGAATGAAGTAGTAGACGGGCGTGCCCTGAAACTGATAGAGGTAGAAATTGTTCATCCCCTGCTGGCCGCCGATCAGGCTATCGGTGCCGGCCAGCACCTGCTCGGTGGCCCCATAGGTCAGGAACTGCTTCGGGTCGAGATACTGGGAGAGAGCGGCGATGAATGCGTCGTCCGTAAAGGTGGCGCTCGCCGGCTGGTTGATCACCTGCACCAGGTTGTCGAATGTCTGTAGATCCGGCGCGGTCTGACTGGTCTTCAAATCGAGAAACTGAGAGTATAAGGTTGGGTCGGTCCCCAGATTCTCGAAGTCGTAATCGTTCGCCGATTGCCACTCGTAGAGATATCCGCCGGACTCTCCGAAGTCGCGTTGCAAAAAGGTCTCGTCCAAGTGCTCGACAATGTAATAGAATCCCAGGAGTTGGCCATTGACAAACACCTGGGCGGGCGCTTCGCGGGGAGCCGGGATTCCCATTTTTCGATACAGCTTCATGGAGAGCCATTCACACATGTTGGACGGGTCTTCATTGTTCGCCTTGAGGAGGACAAAGGGCAGGCCGAGAAAGGTCTGGGTCTTGGTGTAGTGAGCGAAATTGAGATCCAGGTTGGGCTTGATGGGACTGCGGCTGCCCCCGCCGTGCGAGCGGATGCCGATATTCTCGGAGATCCCGTTCCAGGTGAAGGTCGCATGATAGTAAGTATTCAGCAGGTAGTTCTGCTGTAGTGCCGCCCAATCGGTGGGGGCCATCGTGAGATTGATAACCTGCACGGTGCTGTCGTCGAGGAATGGGTTGGCCAGGACCTGCGCGAACGCGGTGGCGCACGTCGCCACTACAAGTCCGGCCAAAAGCGTAAAGCCGCGGCTTCCGAAGCGGGCGCGGACCCACTTTCCCATCAATTCTCCAAGGTTCATGATTCGACTCCCCTCGTTTGATTTACAGCCTATCCGGTCTTTCGGAAAAGACTCCTGGACTTAAGATGATTTCGAATTGAAAAAGTTTCCTTAGATAGAAGACCAGCGGGTTGGGGCCAACCGGCGCCTCGCCGGCCTGCGATGATGGAGTGGTATGCTGCCCGGCGCTCCCCATGAAGCCCGCTGGACCCGGTGGGAGCCGCGCCGCACGCTGGCCCCGGAAATCCTGGATCAGGCGGTTCAGACGGCATTTCCGCGCTGCCGCGTCGTCGAAATGCAGCCGCTCGGCGACGGTCTGCGCAATGCCAACTTCAAGCTGCGTCTCGACGGCCAACCCGAGCCGCTGGTCCTGCGCATCTACGAGCACGATGCCTCGCTGTGCCGGAAGGAACTGGACCTGCTCCGGCTGGCCGGCGGCTCGGTTCCCGTGCCGGAGGTGATTCACGCGGAGCCGTGCGGACTGGAGGATCTGTCGCCGTTTACCCTGGCGCGCTATGTGGAAGGTATCAGCCTTTGCGACCTGAAACGCAGCGGCGATGCGGGCGCGGCGGCGGAGGCGGCCTATTCCGCGGGAGAAACTCTGGCGGCGATTGGCCGCGTCACCTTCGCCAGGCCGGGATGGCTCGGTCCAGGGCCGGCCGTCACGGCGCCGTTGCTGGAAGGGAAGGACCCCATGCCGCGATTCGTGGATCTGTGTCTCGCGTCGAGCCACCTCGAACGGCGCATGCCGGCGGATCTGCGCGATCGCGCCAGCGGCCTGGTGTGGCAATGGGCGCCCGAACTCGCGCGTCTGGATCAGGAAGCGCGGCTGGTCCACGGCGACTTCAACGGACGCAACCTGCTGGTACGATGCCTCGCCGGACGGTGGTCGGTTGTGGCCGTGCTCGATTGGGAGTTCGCCGTTTCCGGCTCTCCGCTGGGCGACCTTGGCAACTTCCTCCGCTACGAGCGCGCCGCGCACCCTCTCGCCGAGCCGCATTTTTCGGCCGGCTATTTGCACGCCGGCGGCGCCTTGCCGCGGGATTGGCGGCGGCTCGCGCGAGCGCTGGATGTCGCCGCCATATGCGAAAGCCTGACGCGCGACCAACTGCCGGATAGGGCGATCGCGGAACTGGTTGAACTCGTCCGCGCAACGGTAGAAAATCGCGACCCGTAAGTGAAATGACACAGCCGCGCGCGGCGCTGCTATCATGTATCGGGTGGCACTCTTATGACTGCGGCTCCAGAAACCGTGCGGAAGCCTCAATTGCCGTGGGGCCAGATTGCCTGGTTCGGCCTGCTGACGATGGCGTGCTTCGCGCCGGTTTTGAGGTCCCTGGTCAGGCAATGGGCGTCGGATCCGGACATGGGCCACGGTTTCTTCGTCCCCGTCATCGCCGGGTATATCGTGTGGCAGAAGCGGGACGAATTGCTGGCCATCAAGCCCCAACCGAACTGGTGGGGATTGGTCGTGGTCGTCTTTGCCGGCGTCCAACTGATGATCGGCACTCTGGGCGTGGAGCTGTTCCTGTCGCGCACGTCTTTCGTGATTATGCTGATTGGCGTCGTCTGGCTGCTGGGCGGCGACTTGATGCTCAAGAAGCTGGCGTTCCCGCTATTCCTGTTGTTCTTCATGGTGCCGATTGACGCCGTGATCTATAACCAAATCACGTTTCCCCTGCAGCTTCTGGCCAGCCGCCTGGCGGATGGCGCGCTCACGTTGCTTTCCGTCCCGGTCCTGCGCGAAGGCAACATCCTGGAGCTGCCCAACCAGCGGCTCTCGGTGGTGGAAGCGTGCAGCGGTATCCGGTCGCTGCTTTCGCTGACCTTCCTATCGCTGGTTTACGGATACTTCTTCGAGAAGAAGACGTGGATTCGCGTGGTGCTGTTTCTCTCCACCGTCCCGATTGCCATTGTGGCGAACAGCAGCCGCGTCACCATAACCGGGATACTGACCCAGGTGAAGCCGGACGCGGCCGAAGGGTTTTTCCACGAAGCTGAAGGCTGGGTCATTTTCATGGTGGCGTTGGGGATTCTGATTCTGTTCCACCAATTGATCGCGCGCGGTTCCAATTACCTGGAGGCCAGGAGAAAGTCATGAGTTTTCCGGGCAACCGGTATGCGCGGGTCTTGACGGCGTTGCTGCTGCTTCAGGGCGCCGCGTTTTACGCCGTCGCGTCGCGCGCCGAGCGGGCGCCTCTGGTCTCGCCGCTGAGTCTCTTTCCGTCCGCGTTCGGCGGATGGACCATGGCGCGGGATGTGCCGCTCGAGAAGGAAGTCCAGGACGTTTTGAAAGCCGACGACACACTGAACCGGGTGTACGTCAGTTCCTCCCAAACCGGCTACGCCTTCCTGTTTATTGCATACTTCAAGACGCAGCGGTATGGCCAGGCGCCGCACTCTCCGAAGAACTGCCTGCCCGGTTCGGGATGGGAGCCAGTGGAAACCGGGAAGGAGACCATCGGCGTTCCCGGCTGGAACGGGCCCATTGTGACGAACCGGTATGTGGTGGAGCAGGGAGACGAGAAGAGCGTGGTGTTGTACTGGTACCAGACCCACAGCCGCATCATCGCCAGCGAGTATTGGGCGAAGTTCTGGCTGGTGGTGGATTCCATTCGCTACCGCCGCAGCGATACGGCCCTGGTGAAGATCGTGGTGCCGGTCCATGACAACGACATCGGCGCCGCCACGGCCGTGGGAGTCCAGTTTGTCCAGGCGTTGTTCCCCAGCCTGTTGAGACAGTTGCCCTTGTAGCTATCAGCGATCAGCTATCAGCGATCAGCTTTCAGCTAAACCCACGCGGCGGCGGTCTTGTTTTAGCGGATTGCTGACGGCTGAAAGCTACTTTGCGGCCTGGTTCCGCCACAGGGAATACATCTCCGCGCGCTCTTCCCGGCTCAAAGCGGCCGGATTGGGGCTGGGCTGGTCTTCCAGGCAATGGTTGTGGAGATAGCAGTCGAGCGTCCGCCGCATGGCCAGCCGGCCGCGGTGCAGCCGGGTTTTTACGACATCGGTGGTCAGATCCAGGATCTGGGCGGTCTCTTCCGTGGAGAGTTCTTCGATGTCGCGCAGCAACACCACGGCGCGGTAAGCGGGCGGAAGATCCGCGATGACGCGGTCGAGAACATTGCGCAACTCGGAGCGCAGAAGGTCGAGGTCCGGCGGGCGCGCGCCATCGGCCAACTCTTCAGCGGGCGCGAGTTCGTCGAGCGAAAGCTCGTGGGCCGGCGCAAACACGCTCTTGCGGCGCTGCATGAGGCAGGCGTTCTTGGCGATGCGGAAAACCCAGGACCGCACGCGCTCCGGCTCCCGAAGCTGGCCGAGATTCTCGAAGACTTTGAGCAGCGTTTCCTGCGCGACCTCTTCGGCGTCCTCGGGCCGGCCGCACATGAGCCAACTGTAGTGGAACACCTTGGATCGGAAATGGCCGACGAATCTCTCGAAGGCTTCCGGCTCGCCGGCCACGAGCGCGCGCGCAAGTTCGGTCTCGCCTTGCTGGTCCACCCCCCGATTGTAACGTGCCTCGTGGCGCAGCCCGCGCGGCAGCCCTCAGCCGGCGTGGGCTTCCGCCGCCACATTCACCACGGTTTCGATCTCGGGCGCATGCAGGAGGGTGTGGTGGATCAGGCACGCCTTTACCGCCCGCACGATGCCTTCTTCGTGGCGAGGATCCAGGGCCGGCACGGTCACCTCAATCCGAAAGCGCGCCAGCCGCGCCGGGTGCGCGGCTTTCTCCGCGGCCACCTTGACTTCCAGACCCTGGGCCGGCAGAGATCTGGTCTTCAGATACTGCGCGGCGTAGAACCCCGCGCAGGTCCCCAGCGAGACCAGCAGATACTCCGGCGGCGTCATGCCGCTGTCCGATCCGCCGTGATCGGGCGGCTGGTCGCACACCACGCGATGACCCCGCGCGCCGGCTTCGAACCGGACGTCACCGAGATGTTGAATGCGGACTTCCATGATGGCTTCCATACCATAAGAGATGCAAATTCGAGGTAATCGTGACGGAGGCGGGGTGGAATGGGAGTTGCGCCGGCTGCACGACAAGTGACAGCTCTCCGACCTATAATGAAGCTTCCAGGCGTCCGGATGGTCCGGAGGGGATCGATTCTCGAAGAAAGGAAGGGAACCAGCCGATGCTGAGTCCGGAAAGTCTAGTGCGGATCTATCGTCGCGTGGAAAGTCGCAAAGTGAAAGCGCTCGGCTTCGCGGCGATGCGCCATCTGGGATTCCGTCATTTCGCCGTCCGGATGGATACTATCAACCTGTGCAACCTCCGTTGCAAGATGTGCTATTACTCTTCCGATTACCACCGGACGAAAGAGGAAATGGACCTGCCACTTTTCCGGAGGATTGCCGAACAGCTCTTCTCGAAGACCCGCTTCCTGTATCTGAGCTGCGCAACCGAACCGCTGACAAACAAGCATTTCGCCGAGTTTGTGCGAGCCGCCGGCGAGTACCGGGTTCCGTTCACCTCGTTCTGCACGAACGGGCTGTTGCTCACTCGGGAGGTGGTGCAGGCATGCATCGAAACACGGTTGTCGGAGATCATCTTCTCCATTGACGGAGCCACCGCGCCGACCTATGAGGCCATCCGCCGAGGGGGTAAGTGGGACCGCCTGCTAGAGAAACTGCAGCTTCTGGCGGAGATGAAGCGGCAGGCGTCCAGCCGCTATCCGGAGACGCGAATCAACTTCACCTGCATGCTGAGCAACATCCGCGAGTTGCCGGACATGGTCCATTTCGCGGCGGATCACGAAGCCCGCAGCCTCGACGTCCGGCACCTGCTGGCCTACGCGGATGAAGAGAACTCCTGCGAGGAGGAGAGAACCTACCTGGAGATTTTCAACTCCGTCGCGCGGGAGGCCCGCCAAGAGGCGGCGTTGCGGGGCATCGATCTGCTACTCCCGGACCCGGTGCCGGAGCGAAGTCCGGCGGCGTTGGGGAAGACTTGTCTCACGGACGGCAGCCGCCGGGAAGCCAATCCGCATTGCATGCTGCCCTGGTATCAGGCCTATTTCTCGTGGCAGGGCGATTTCTGGGTGTGCTCCAAGCATATGCTGGGCAACCTGCGGGAACACACCTTCGCCGAACTTTATGGAGGGCCGCAGATGCGTTCCATCCGGCGAAAGATGCTCTGGCACCCGTCGGATTCTTGCTCGTGGAATTGCCACGAAGACGCCCGCTCTACTCCCGAACTGACTCCGGCACTGATCGAGATCGCACCTTCCGCGGGAACATAGCCGCTGGGCTGGCGCCCGACCTCGCCCCAACCGCCGTGCGAAAGCAGACTTGAATGCCACTCGGAGCAGATAGCCGCCCTATCCCGAAAATGAGGATTCCTGGGCGATACCATGGGGTCAAACGGTCAAATCGTAAATGGCGAAGATATGACGAAAGTCATCAGCCTGAAGTGGCTGGTGCACTCAACGGCGGGAGCCGGACCAGGGGTGGAAGTTCCCTGTTGGGATTACGCTTTGGCATACTGCGCCGAGCGTATGGACCCGGAGCCGACGCGGCTGGCTCCGACGGCTGCGTTACACCAAGCCAAGCGCGGCAGGGCCTTCGAAAACAGCAGTTTCATCGGTTTGGCTCGGGACGGCGCCAGTGCGGGAGAGCCATGCCTCACCCACGACTCAAGTCCGCTCCACAGTGGCGCCTTCTGCTTCGCAGAACTTGCGAAGCGGCTGTGCGTCCGGGACGCTTCTGTTGAAGCTCCGTGATAATGTCCCCTACAGTCCTCGATAGAAATGTCCCCTCACCCAGCCGATTACAGGCAGGTGAGAAGGACATGGATGAGCGAGC
>JBAWDI010000525.1:0-2534 GCA_049590695.1 Bryobacteraceae bacterium | reverse complement strand
GTTCCGCGGCGGGCCAAACCGTGGGAGAAGCTGGAGAGATTCCGTTGTTCTTCACATTGATTCCTGTTCTCGCCCTGCTCAGTAATTACGACCAGGAGAACTGTCTCATCAATGTTGGCACGGAGGGGTTTTGCCAAGAGCTTCAACCGAAAGATATGACACGCTGGCGCGAAGACCGATCGGCTGTCCGAAAGATCGCGGGCCGGCGAGTTCAAGCCGGACGATTATCGAAAGACCGCCAGTTCTGAACGGAAGACGAGTAGCCTCCCTCATCTGGAACGCGTTAACGATGTGTAGAAGGTTCGTGCTCCGCTATCTTGCGGTTCCCTCCATCTATGAAGACATCACCAATGACCGTACGCAAAAGCACAACACGGATTCTGCCGCGGCGAACGTGCAGGGCGATTCTGGTGGCGGGGTTTCTGACGGCGATGGCCCGGGCCCAATCGCCGTTTACCTGGCAGCAGATCAGGGATAAGTTCGAGGCGGCGAATCCGACCTTGAAAGCGGCCCAACTCAATATCGAGGAATCCCACGCCGCCGAGGTCACGGCTTACCTTCGGCCGAACCCGGAGTTCACGGGGACGCTCGATCAGCTTAATCCCTTGACGACCATCGCTTCCCCCGTCTCCGGAAATTCGGTTTACAGGCCCTTGACCAACGCGCTGCCGTTCGCGTCGGTCGGCTATTTGCATGAGCGCAAGCACAAACGGGAGTTGCGCCTGGAAAGCGCACAGAAATCCACGGATATAGCTGCCTCCACCTACTCGGATCAGGATCGCACGCTGCTTTTCAACTTGCGAAACGCCTTTGTGCAGAGGTTGCAGGCGAAAGCGGTGCGAGAGAATGCCCGGGAGAACCTGGATTATTGGGATCGCGAGCTCGCCGTGAATCGCAACCGCTTCCAGGCGGGCGACCTGGCCCAGGTGGACCTCGATCGCCTCGAGTTGCAGCGTGTCCAGTTCGAGTCCGACCTCGAAACAGCCACGGTGAATTTCCGCACGGCCAAGATCCAGCTTCTGACTCTGTTGAACGATCGGACGCCGATCGAGCAGTTCGATGTCACCGGTCCGTTCGATTTCATCGACCACCTGATGCCCATGGAGGAACTCCAGGACCTCGCACTGGAGGCGCGGCCGGACTTGAAGGCCACCGTGCAATCAGTCGAGCTGGCGAAGACTAATCATGAGCTTGCCATCGCCGACGGCTCGACCGATCCGACGTTCAGCGTGGATCTTGCGCGCAACCCGCCGATTCCCGCATATTTCGGCCTGAGTGTGTCGATTCCACTACGGATTTTCGATCGGAACCAGGGTGAGAAAGCGCGAACTGAGGTTGATATCGGCCGTAATGAACGCTTGCGGGATGCCACGCAAGCGCTGGTATTCGGCGACGTGGATTCGGCCTACGTCACATTGGCCGGCGCTTTGAATCTGTTGCGGCCGTATAGGGACAAGTACCTGAAGCTGGCCGAGGATAGCCGCAACAGAATCTCCTTCTCCTACCAGAACGGCGGCGCCTCATTGCTGGATTATCTGGATGCGGAAAAGGCCTATCGCGATACGCGCCTGGCCTATCTGAATCTGATTGGTTCTTACTTGACCGCGGCGGCCCAAATGAACATGGCGGTGGGCCGGGAGGTGATTCCATGAATCGCTCGTTTCTTCTCGAAGCAAGTCTGTGTTTGTGTGTAGTGCTTTCAACCGCTGCGTGCGGCAGGCGAGTCGACGCCGCGTCGCCGGCGGCGGAGGGCGATACCGGGGCGCATCCGGCGACGGTCGAACCGGATATGGATGCCAACAACTTCAAAGTGGACCATCCGGAACAGTTCCCACTGGCGAAGGCCGGTGAGTACGTCGCCTCGCCGGAATTAAACGTGACTGGGGTGGTCAGTCCCGACGTGTCGCGGCAGGTGCCGGTGCCGTCGCTGGCCTCGGGGCGGGTGGTGGAAATCGATGCGCGGCTGGGAGACGAGGTGAAGCAAGGGCAACTCCTGTTCAAAGTCAGGAGCACCGACATTGCGGGCGCCTTCTCGGATTATCAGAAGGCCGTCAGGAACGAGCAATTAGCGCAGATTCAACTGAATCGCGCCAAACTCCTGTTCGACAATGGGGCCATTCCCAAAAGCGCCCTGGAAGTGGCGCAGACCACCGAGGATAACGCCAAGGTCGATCTGGAAACCACCACCGAACACCTTCGTCTGCTGGGGTCCGATCCCGACCACCCATCTGGAATCGTCGAGGTCGCCGCTCCGGTTTCGGGAGTGATTACCGATCAACAAATCACTAACTCATCGGGTGTGCAGGCTCTGACAGCGCCCAACCCCTTCACGATTTCCGACGTATCGCACGTCTGGATTGTCTGCGATGTTTACGAGAACGATCTGGCCCAGGTTCATCTTGGCGAGTACGCGGATATTCATCTAAATGCCTATCCGACCCGGCCTCTGCGAGGCCGGATCGGCAACATCGCTCAAATCATGGATCCGAACCTTCGAACAGCCAAGGTGCGCCTTGAGGTGGAGAACCCCGGCC
>JBAWDI010000524.1:0-1808 GCA_049590695.1 Bryobacteraceae bacterium | reverse complement strand
GCGCATCCCCGCCGTCATGGGCGCGCCGGTCCAGCGTTCGCGCGCGAAAACCTGCGCGCCCGCGGGCAGTTCGAAGACCGGCAGTTCGAGGCCCTTCTCCCAGACAATGGAAAGCTCCGGACGATGGACGTCGGTCAGGCTGTGGACCAGCACGTTCTCCTTGCCGCGCCGGAAGCCGAACATGTCGGCCAGCGAGGATTCGCCCTCCAGAATCAGGATGTCGCCCTTTTCCACGCGGCCGTTCCATTCCACCGACGCGGCTGCGCCGGTGCGAGCCACAAAAACGCGCGCGAGGCCAGCGGGCTGCCGCTGGAGGCCGACGGAAGAGAGGATTTCCGGCCACGCGCCGGCATCGTCGGAGAGGACGCTGAAGTACGGAAGATCGGCGGCATGCGCCGGGCCCAGGAGGCACCCCGCCAGGACGAGCGCCAGGCTAATGAGTGAACGCATACCAGAACCCTGCGCGGAAATCATTGAAATTCGGCCGCCGCGGATTGCCCGTGTTAACCAGGTAGGCGCCTCGCAGCAGGTTAAACGTCACGTACGTCGATGGTGGCAGACAAGAACTTGCGAACCGGACTCCCGGCCCTGTCTCGCCGAAATTGGCCCAGTACTGGCGCTGGCTGTCGAAGGTCAGGTTGGCATTCCAGGAAAGCTGGCTGCGCAGCGTCTGGGGGCCAAAGGCGTATCCCAAACGGCTTTGATCGTAGACCAGGAAATCGTTGCCGAAACGGCTGATAAAGACTCCATCCAGCGTGGTGTCGGCGAACCATCCGGACGATTCGCCGCGCAGGGTATGCCCTACGCCGCGCGCCAGGGAGACGCCGCCGCGGTAGTCGGGCAGCATGTGGCCGCTGATGTAGCCGATAGCCGAGCCGGCCTCGGCCCAGCCGGTGATTCCGTGCCAGGGCGCGGTGGCTGCGCCCACCGCCAGAATGAACGAGCTCTCCGAAAGGTACTGTGGCGACGCCACCCCAATGGTGAGGCGCGTATCGCCCACGAACCGGACGCTCACATACGGCTGGATCGGAGATTTCGTCCGGATTCCGGTCTTGATCTGCGCGTAGGAGAAAAAGTCGTGCCAGCGGGTGGAAAAGATCGGGTAAACCCAGGCCGTGGTGCGAAACCGCTCGGTGGCCGCGCGAAGATTGCGCCAGGCGTGCCCGGCTTCGGCGGCGACCTGCGGGTCGGGGCTCTTGCGCGCCAGATCGAACCAGCGGAATGCCAGCAAATCCTGGTGGAGAATGTTATAGGTCCAACCGAGTTTCAGCATCACCTCAAAATCGCCGGGGTCGCCTTCGTGGGCCACTTGCAGGTACTTCAGCGCGTCCTTCATATAGCCGGCCTTGATGCTGCGCTCGGCCATCACTTTGGCGTCGATGGATGCGGGGGGCGCATCGCCGCGCGCCTGGAGCACTTGGGGAATCCGCAGCACGGCGCGCACGCGGTTGGCGAGGTCCTCGTCCTTCCCGGCCAGCACGCGGTCAAACAGGGGCGTGGCGGCAAAATGGTCGCCACGGGCGTAAAACAGGAAACCGAGTTGCGTGGCGGCCAGCAGATCGTCCGGCGCGGTCTGGGTGAGCACGCCGAATTCCCGCTCGGCCTCCGGTTGGAAATCCATGCGCAGCAGCAGATAGGCGAACTCGCGGCGCAGTTCGACGTTGGAGGGGTCCAATTCCAGCGCGCGCCGGAACTCGCCAACAAAGGGGTAGCGCCGCGGCAGCAACTCCCGAGCCATTTCCGCGGCGCGCGGCTCACCGCCTCGCGAAGCGGCCAGCAACGCGGCCGTGGCGTCGTCGGTGCGGTCG